>NZ_JBFAVI010000255.1:0-6836 GCF_040679695.1 Micromonospora sp. NPDC052213 | reverse complement strand
GCGCGGGGCGTATTGCTGATGATGCCCAGAGTGTCGACGCCGCTGTGTCAACGCCGGCTGGATTTTCGGGCGGAGCCGACAGCTGGCATGGAGTGCTCACGTCCTCGCCAGGCCGCGCAATGCCACGCCGCCTACGTCGTAGGCGGATCCTTACGGCCGGAGGGATTTCGAAGGCCACGGTGAGAGGACCGCGTCGAACAAGCTTCCCGCTCACCGGGTGCTGGGCGGGGAGATCGACACCCACCCGGCCCGCTTCCTCTGCCGCGGGCGGGCACTCCGGGACGCGCTCCTGGACCGGTCCCCGAGGTGGGAAGCCGGTCGGCCGCTGGCGCGGTGGAGCTGCCGGTGCGCGCGACCAGGGCCGCTCGCCGGGCACCCACAACGGCTACCGGCCTCTCCGGACGGAACCGAGCCCACGACCGCCGGGGGACGGACAAGCCCGTCCTCACCGCCACCGCCAGCAGGACCAACTCCGACCGTGATCCGGCGTCACATCGCAAGCGAAGAAGTCGACCGGCAGCCCGGCTGTCCAGTGAAGTGGCAGGAGAAGGGCTGTACACCAGTCTGCTCCGGGTGCCAGGCGCCACGCCCGCAGCCCGAGATCGGCGCGGCCCTGCCGGGGAGTGAGGCTCGCACACCGGCCTCGACGTGAAGAGAGGGCGCGCCGCGCGGCGCGCCCAGCGGGTCCCGCCAAGCAGGCTTCGGGTCGCCCGGCCTCTTCGCCTGGGCGATCACGCCTTCACACATCCTCGTGTGTCGTTCGCACCCGCACCTGCACGTGTTCGGTCGGCTGGCCTGAGGGTGGCCAGCCGACCGAACGTGCTGCGGGTGTCGAGTTGGTGCGCTGCGGTCAGCCGATCGGGGTTGGCTGGGTCTCGGCGGCGGTTTCCTGCCGGGTGGTGGTGCGCAGGGTGAGCGCGGCGAGCACCGCGCCCAGCGCGGCGATGGCGGCTGCGCCGAGGAAGGAGGCGGAGAACCCGTCGGTGAGAGCGGGCCGGTTCCCGAGTTGGTCGGCGCCGAACGACGCGGCGACCGCGGTCATCGCCGCCAGGCCGAGCGCGGACCCGACCTGGTAGCTGGTGTTGACAATCCCGGAGGCGAGGCCGCCCTCCTCGGGGCGGGCGCTGGAGATCGCCGTGCCCAGGGAGGGGATGAAGGCCAGGGACATGCCCAGCGCCGCGACGAGGGAGGCGGGCAGGACGTCGACCCAGAAGTTGCCGTCGGGGCGGATCAGCGACAGCCACCCCATTCCGACGGCGAGGACGGCGAGCCCGGTGACCGTCATGGCCTTCGGACCGAACCGGGCGATCGCCCGTGGGGCGAGGACGATCATGCCGATCATGATCAGGATGGTCATCGGCAGCAGCGCGGCGCCGCTGGGGAAGGCGCTGTAGCCGAGGACCTGCTGCAGGTACAGGTTGAGGAAGAACCACATGGGGATCCACGCTCCGCCCAGCAGCACCTGCGCAAGGTTCGCGGCACCGAGGTTCGGCGTACGGAAGATGGAAAGCCGCATCAGCGGTTCACGGCGGCCGGCCTGGATGGCCAGGAACACCGCGAGCAACGCCACCGCGCCGCCGAGCACCAGCCAGGTCTGGGCGCTGGCCCAGCCCACCTCGGGCGCCTGCACGATGGCGTAGACGGCGGCGGCCAGGCCGGCGGTGACGGTGAGCCCGCCGGCGATGTCGAGGGAACCGCGGCTGGCGCCGCCGGCGGGCATCAGCGCCGGGGTGGCGAGGACGGCGAGCACGGCGATCGGGACGTTGATGTAGAACACCCAGGGCCAGCTGACGTACTCGGTGATCAGCCCGCCGAGGAAGACACCGGCGGTGCCGCCTGCCGGTGCAGCTGCCCCGTACAGGGCCAGGGCCTTGGTCAGCTCCTTCGGCGTGGCGCCGAAGAGCATCATCAGCAGCGTCAGCGCCGACGGCGCGATGAGCGCGGCGCCGACGCCTTGGACGGCCCGGGCTGCCAGTTCGACCGCCACGCTGTCGGCCAGACCGGCTACGACGGACCCGACGAGCAGGATCAGCCAGCCCGTGGTGAACATGCGCCGGGCGCCGAACAGATCGGACAGACGACCGCCGAGCAGCAGCAGGCCGCCGAACGCCACGACGTAGGCGTTGAACACCCAGGACAGGTTCTCCGGTGAGAAGCCGAGATCGGCCTGCATCTGCGGCAGTGCGACGCCGATGATCGACGTGTCCATGATGACCATGAACTGGGCGAGCGCGATGAGCCCCAGGGCCCACCACCGCTTGGATCCGCTTGACATCTCCACCACTCCTCTAGCCCCTGGGGGGTATGGGTAACGGGAGAATGTGTACCCCCTATGGGTATCGGGTGTCAAGCGGCTCGACGCGCATTCCCCTGGGAGAAAGCAGGAACACAGCCCACTTGTCGCAGATACCCCCGCTGGGTATGTTGATTCTCCGACAGAGAGGTGGGCTGGACATGGACCACGGCTACATCAAGGACAAGGGCGATTACCTGCGGCGGCTTCGTCGCATCGAGGGCCAGGTCCGCGGACTGCAGCGGATGGTCGACGAAGACGTCTACTGCACCGAGATCCTCACCCAGGTTTCGGCGGCGACGAAGGCGTTGGAGAGCGTCGCGCTCGGACTGCTCGACGAGCACCTGGCCCACTGCGTCGTCGCGGCCGTCCAGGCCGGCGGCCCGGATTCTCAGGCCAGACTGCGGGAGGCATCCGACGCCATCGCCCGGCTTGTTCGCTCCTGAGCACCTTTGTCGCCGGCAACCCTCGGGTTGCCGGGAGATGTTGGTGTGCACCAGCGAGACCAGCTGAGCCCTCGCCACCGTCGACAGTGACGCCGCGATCCTGGTGACGCCCGCCGCAGCGTGCACCGCGGTAAGTTCCCGCGTCGTGCCCGTCTGCCGGTCACCGTGGCGCGAAGCGGCTCACGGCAGCAGCGGCATTGGCCGGCACATCGCTCAGCGGCTCGTCGCCGACGGCGAAACTGTGGTGGACGTGCCGGCGAAACTGTCCGCGCGGGCCCGGGTGTTCGACACCGGCCAGGGCCGCAAGACCGACCCGCCGGGAGGACACGTGGGGCGACTCTTCAATCCTGCGCGGTCGACCCCGAACCCCAGGGCCGACACTTCGAACAGTCACTTCCCGGACCCGCCGAACCCCACCTTGGCCAGCCCCGCTCCCCCATTGACCACACAGACGGGTACCAGGAGCGGACGTCGACTCGCGTGAGAACATGCGTCCATGAGCAGCGACCTCGCCATCGATGTGAGCGCCCTGGCGGTCAACGTCACGATCCCCGAAGGGCTCCGCTGGACCGACACTCGACGCGGAGAGGAGTTCACGCTGACCACACTCAACATCCGGCTCCTCCCCGACGGGAGCATCGCGGCAAAGGCGTACGGCCGGCCGACTGGCGGCGGCCGAGGCACATATGTCTCGTTCCCCGTGCCCGACAGGCCCGAACTGCTGGCCCTGGTCGACCAGGCCGCCAACCGCGCCAGCGCGCTGTGGGCCGCTCACCGCGGTCTCAGCTGAGGGCCCGACTGCCGTGACGCGGGCGGCGCGTCGACTCACCAATCTCGCAGACGCCCGGAGACCTCAGTCCCCCGCAGAACCGGCAGCCTCGACGATCGAGACGGGAGTGCCAAGTTCGACCGTACGGGAGACGGTGCAGAGCCGGTCGTGCGACTGCTGCAGCGACCGGGGCAGCGCCTCGCGCGCCCTGTCGCCGTCCGCGCCCGCTGGGAACGTCACGGTGAACGCGACCGTGAGGTTCTCCATCCGGTTTCCCCCGGTCTCGTCCCGGATCTTGTCGCCGGTGACTTCGACGCAGAACTGAGTCGGTTCGGCGCGGCGGCTGGTGATGTGGTCCACATCTATCGAGGTACAGCCGCCGATGGCCGCCAGGAGCAGTTCCACCGGCGTGAAGCTGCCGTCCTCGCCCGTACCCATCGACATCGATCCGCCGCGGGCATTCCGCACGACGTACTTTCCCACGCTGGTGCGCTCGATCTCCACCGAGCGGAAGGTGTCCTCACCCATGGCAGGCACTCTATCCAGGCATCCTGGTCCCCGAGCCACCGGCCTGACCGGCGATCGGCCCGTCCCTGACCCAAGACCGAGTTCTACGACACCGTCAACGACCTCGAACGGGACCTGTACGAGTCAGACCGGACGAGCCCGGCGGGCAACAAGATGCGAGCCACGGCCGCACACGGGCAGCGGGGTTCGTAAACCTCGTCGTCCCTGCCCCCAGCTACCGTCGCAACCGGCTCAGCGAGCGCCATCGGTGGTAGGTCTTACCGCTCTTGTCGCGCTCGGTGACGTCCTGAGCGGACGTGCCCGAGTCGCCTGTGTCTGTCCAGGTGTGTGGCGGCCCGGTCGGATGGTCTCGACCGGGCCGCCGTTCATACGTGTGTTAGTGCTGTGCGGGGGTGAGTTTGACCCGGCGTAGCAGTTGGGCGTTGAGTGCCACCACGATGGTGGAGGCGGACATCAGCACCGCGCCGACGGCCGGACTGAGGGTGAACCCCGTCCAGGCCAGGACGCCGGCGGCGAGGGGGATCGCCACCACGTTGTAGCCGGCGGCCCAGACCAGGTTCTGGATCATCTTCCGGTACGACGCGCGGGACAGCCGGATCACACCCGTGACACCCCGCGGGTCCGACGAGGCCAGGATGACCCCCGCGGACTCGATCGCGACGTCGGTACCGGCGCCGATCGCCAGGCCGACGTCGGCGCGGGCCAGGGCCGGCGCGTCGTTCACGCCGTCGCCGACCATCGCCACGGTCAGCCCCCGGGCCTGCAACTCGGCGACCGCCCGGTCCTTGTCGGCGGGCAACACCTCGGCGAAGACCTCGTCCACCCGCGGCCGGAACCCCAGATCAGCAGCGACCGCCTCGGCAACCGGCCGGGCATCCCCGGTAATCATCACGATCTTCTTGACACCCTGTCCACGCAGGTCGGAGATGGCCTGGCGGGCCTCCGGACGGACCTCGTCCTCCAAAGCGAACGCACCCACCGCAGCCGGCTGGCCGGCCTCCGGCACATGGACCAGATGCAGCACCGCCGCACCACGGGCCGACCACCCCCGCGCAACGGTGTCCAGCTCCTCGGGGACCGCCGCGCCGAGTTCCCGCAGCAGGGCGGGGCCACCCACCGCCCAGGTCGTGCCGTCGACAACCGCCTGGACCCCTCGACCGGTCAGCGATCGGAAGTCCCGGGCCGTCGCCCGCAGCCCCCGGTCCCGCGCAACCTTCACCAGAGCCTTGGCCAGGGGGTGCTCACTGTCGGCCTCGACCGCGCCAGCGATCCGCAACACCTCGTCCTCCGTCGTGCCGGCGGCCGCAGCTGTGGCGGTGACGGTGTGGGCGCCCTTGGTCAGGGTGCCGGTCTTGTCGAACAGCACCGCGTCGACGGTGCGCATCCGCTCCAGGGCGAGACGGTCCTTGACCAGGATGCCGGCCTTGGCCGACACCGCGGTGGACAACGCGATCACCAGCGGGATGGCCAGCCCGAGGGCATGGGGGCAGGCGATCACCAGCACCGTCACCGTCCGGACCACGGACTGGTCGAGGTCACCCAGCGCCCACCAGGCGACGAAGGTGACCAGCGCGGCGGCGGTGGCAACGTAGAAGAGCATCGCCGCGAACCGGTCAGCCAGGACCTGCGCCCGGCCACTGGACGCCTGCGCCTGGGCGACGAGCCGACCAATACCCGCCAGCGCCGTGTCCTCACCCACCGCGTCGACCCGCACCCGCAACGCGGAATCGGTGGCCACCGTGCCCGCCACCACCCGATCCCCCACCCCACGCGGCACCGGCCGGGACTCCCCCGTGATCATCGACTCGTCCAACTCAGCCGCGCCGTCAACGATCCGACCGTCAGCCGGCACCCGGGCACCGGAGCGGACCAGCACCACGTCTCCGACCCGC
The DNA here is from genome assembly GCF_040679695.1 of Micromonospora sp. NPDC052213. Taxonomy (NCBI): domain Bacteria; kingdom Bacillati; phylum Actinomycetota; class Actinomycetes; order Micromonosporales; family Micromonosporaceae; genus Micromonospora; species Micromonospora sp. NPDC052213. Next base: position 908 of record NZ_JBFAVI010000255.1, on the reverse strand, counting down.
AACTCGGACACCGACACCCGGTGCACAGCGCCATCGTCGTGAACCCGTTCGGCGTCATCCGGGAGCAACGCCGCCAGCGCGGCGAGGGCGCCCTGCGCCTGACCGATCGCCTTCATCTCCTGCCAGTGACCCAGCAGCATGATGGTCACCAGCGCCGCCAGCTCCCACCAAAAGTCCAGATCGAACGCGCCGAGACTGGTCGCCATCGACGCGACGTACGCCACCGCGATCGCCATCGAGATCAGCAGCATCATCCCCGGAGCACGATCACGCACCTCACGGACACCGCCGACCAGGAACGGCCAGCCTCCGTAGAAGAAGACCACCGAGCCGAGGACCGGACCCACCCAGCTCATGCCCGGGAAGTCGAGGGCGTAGCCGAACCAGCCCATCACCATGTGACTGGTCACCACGATCGGAATCGTCAGCGCCAAGCTCAGCCAGAACTTACGCCGGAACTGCTCCGGATCATGACCCGCATGCTTGTCATGACCCCCATGCATGCCATGACCCCCGTGCCCCGCACGAACGCCATGACCCCCGTGCCCCGCATGCATGTCATGACCGCCGTGCCCACCGGCAGACCCATGCCCCGCGTGGTCATGGTGACCACCGTGGTGACCACCCGCGGGCTGGGGGCCGGCTGCCCCAGCACCGCTTCCATGCCCACCATCGGGCCCACCGCCAGCCTGCTCGCCCACCGGAACCTGATGCCCGTGATGCCCACCGGCGACCATGGCATCGGTGTCAGTCACGTGTTCGTGCCTCATACCGTCCACCTCCAACCGGAACCATATACCCCCTAGGGGTATACACCGAAACCCGCAAGCAGCGCGCCGCCCGCCGGGCCGGGGAGTTCCCGCCCGCCCCCGAGCCGCTGCCCCGCCCCGTGCTGGACAGCCACACCC
>NZ_JBFAVI010000254.1:0-6939 GCF_040679695.1 Micromonospora sp. NPDC052213 | reverse complement strand
GAGGATCAGCGGATCCTCAGCGCCCAGCGTCTGCTCCGCCTCTCATCGGGTCCTGGGGGCGGCGCGCCGATTATGGAAGGTCGGCCTCGTCGCCGGCACCGCAGACGGTCACCGACGCGGTGCCCCTGGCCAACCGGGCCAAGACCCAGGGCATGATGGACGTGTCCATCGCTGTCGCCGACGCCACGGGCGGCCTGGCCTCCGGCCTGGTCGTCTCCGCCGCCGGCTGTCCGGTCCTGGCGCTCGTCGGCGGCCTCGTGTCCCTCGCCGTCCTGCCCGCCATCACCGCCACCACGAGGAGCCGATGAGCCCGCCCACCGACCCTGCCGTCCGCACCGTCGACGGGAGCGACCTTCTCTGCGTCACCCTCCTGCTCCGCCTGCGAGAGGAAATCGACGGCGTCCCGCCGGGCACCGTCGTGCACGTCGTCGCCACCGACCCCGCCGCGCCCATCGACCTGCCCGCCTGGTGCCACCTGACCGGCCACACCTGGCTCGGCCGCCAACCGTCCGGGTCCGGCACGGTCTACGCGATCCGCGTCACCGCAGCAGCCACGCCGGTCGACCGGCAGCGGCCCTGGATCACCTGCCGCTGACCGGCCTGCGGGGCGTTCACCCCCACTTCACTGTGCCGAGCGTGGGCCGCTCCGATTCGGCGATCTCCGGCCCGGTCGGGGTCAGCATCGGCGGGGACGGCGGGTCATCTGCTCCCAGGATGGCCCGTACGACGCTGTCGCCGGTTGCCGCGACGGCTAGTGGATCGAGTGCTGCGCTCTCCACCGGTCGATCAGGGCGGGCAGCTCCCGCCAGAGATGGTCGTAGAAGTCGCGCATTTCGACCAGGCGGCGGGCACCCGCTCGACCAGCCCGACCGAGGTGAGTGACTTCAGGGCCGTCGAGACGCTGCCGGAGCTGATGGTCAGCAACGAGGGCAACCGGCAGAAGGTCGGCCTGGTGCAGGCCTTCATGCACGAGCCCGACCTGCTGATTCTCGACGAGCCGACCTCCGGGCTGGACCCACTGGTCCAGCAGACCTTCCTGGACCTCGTCCGCGAGGCCAAGCCGCCGGACAAACCGTCTTCATGTCCTCGCACATCATGACCGAGGTCCAAGCGGTCGCCGACAGGGTCGGCATCATCCGCGAGGGCCGCCTCGTCGCCCTCGACACCGTCGCCCGGCTCCGCGACCACGCCGTGCACCGCTTCGAGATCACCTTCGCCGGACCGATCGACCAGGCGGCCCTCGCCGCACTGCCCGGGATCTCCGACCTGACCGTCGACGGCCCGAGCGACCGCTTTGCCCTGGCCACCGGCCCTGACGCGCTGATCCGGGTCCTCGCCCGGCACCAGGTCGCGAGCCTGCGCGCCAGCGAACCCGACCTCGAAGAACTCTTCTTCGCCTACTACCGACAGACCGACCCCGCCGAGACCGGCGCCAAGGAGACCAGCCATGCCTGACGTCCTGACCAAGACCCTCTGGGACTCCCGCCGCAGCCTCGCAGGTTTCGCCGTCGGCACCGCTCTGGTCGGCACCATGTACGCCGGCTTCTACCCGCAGGTCGCAGACGGCGCGATGGGCCAAGCCGTCGAGGGCTTCTCCCCCGCGCTGCGCGAGGCGCTCAACATGGAAGACATCGCCAGCGCCGCCGGCTACCTCGGCTCCAGCGTGTTCGGCATCATCGTCCCCCTGATCGCCGTCAGCTACGGCATCGCCACCGGCACTCGGGCCGTCGCCGGCGACGAGGAGGCCGGCTACCTCGACCTGCTCCTCGCCCACCCCGTCAGCCGTACCCGGCTCCTGCTGCACCGCTGCGGCGCGCTCACCGTCGGCGCCTTCACCCTCGCCGGCCTCGTCCTGCTCGCCATGCTCGCCGTCCGCGGCAGCGCCCGACTCGAAACCATCAGCGTGGACCAGTTCGCCGCCCAATGCACAGCGCTGGCGCTGCTCGCCACCCTCTTCGGCACCATCGCCGTCACCATCGGCGCGGCCACCGGCAGCCGGGCCGCCGCGCTCGGCGGCAGCGCCGGCATCGGTGTCCTCGGGTACGTGGCGAACACCTTCGCCGGTCAGATCAGCGCCGACGCGATCCGCTACGCCTCCCCGTTCCACTACTACATCGGCAACGAACCGCTCCGAAACGGCTTTCAATGGGCCGACCTCGGCATCCTCTCCGCCACGATCGCCGTACTCGTGCTGGTCGCCCTCACCGCGTTCAACCGGCGCGACCTCACGAGCTGACCCCGGCCGCACCCGTCCCGCCGACCTGGCAATCCGGCGGCGGGACGGGGCGGCGCATGACCAGCAAGCGCCGATGATCTCCCACCGGTCGGGACGGAACACGTCGACCACCACGTCTGCGCTGCCCGAAGGACCCGAGCCGCTAGCCTTCTGGCGCATTGGTCGGGTCGAGGGAGAAGAAGTCCTCCTCTTCCTGGGCCAGGTGCAGCCGGAGCACGGCGTCCAGGCCGTACAGGGCGGCCAGCAGGTCGGGCACCTCCTCGCGGCGCAGCCGGCCGTCGGGATGCTGGGCCAGGTGGCCGCCGATCCGGTTCACGAGCCGGTGGATCTCCACGTGTGCGCGGCTCATCGTCGAGGTCGCGTCGTCGCTGCCGAGCGGGCCCGCCAACGCCGGGTAGAGGTGGCGTTCCTCGGCCGCCTCGTGCGGCAGCACCTCGTCGGCCAGGCGGCGGTGCACGTCGCGCAGCGCCGGCACGCACTCCGGCGCGTCGGGACGGGTCGCCACCAGGTCGGCGGTGTCGCGCAGCCGGGTCAGCACGTCCCGCACCCCGCCGTGCTCGTTGGCGTACCGGTCGAGCAGTTTCCGGGTTTCCGGCGGGACGTCGCGGTGGCGCAGGCCGCCCCCGAGGGCGCGCAGGGCGTTGAGGATCACCAGCACGTCGATGCCCTCCTGGAGGAACGCGCCGGCGACCGGGGGCAGCCCGCCGGCCGCAGCGGCGATCATGGCGACGACGGCGAGGCCCATCCCGACGGTGGCGCTCTGCACCGCGATGCGGCGCGCGTACCGGGCGATGTCGACGGCGTCGGCGAGCCGGTCCAGCCGGTCCACGGTGAGCACCGCGTCGGCGACGTCGGCCGACGCCGTCGCCCCGGTGGCGCCCATTGCCACGCCCACGTGCGCCGCAGCCAGGGCCGGGGCGTCGTTGACACCGTCGCCGACCATCACCGTGATCGCCCGGCCGGACTCCTCCCGGACCCGGGCCACCTTCTCCTGCGGCGAGCACTGGGCGATCACGTCGTCCACGCCGACGGCCTGCGCCACTTGCCGGGCGGTCCCCGACCGGTCGCCGGTGACCATGATCAGCCGGCGGAGGCCGGCCTCCCGGAGCCGCCGCACGGTGCGCCGGGCGTCGGGACGTACCGGGTCCTCCAACAGGATCGCGCCGAACGGAATGCGGTCGTCGCTGACCCAGACGGTGGAGCGGCCGGCCATTTCGGCGCGCTCGTGCACCCGACGCGCCCACTCGGGTGGTTCGCCGGTGAGCTGGCCGACTCGGACCAGGCGGCCGTCCACCCGGCCGGTTACCCCACGCCCCGGCTCCTCGGTGACGTCTTTCGGCTCGGCCAGCGGCAGCCCCCGCTCGCGGGCCTGCCGGACCAGGGCGGCGGCAAGCACGTGCGGGGAGAGCTGTTCGACGGAGGCGGCAAGCCGCAACACCTCGTCCCGGTCGCCGCCGGGGGCGACCAGCGTCTCGGCGGCACGTGGGCGGCCGGTGGTGAGCGTGCCGGTCTTGTCCATCAGCAGGGTGCGGGCCCGGCCCAGCAGCTCCAGCGACCCGCCGTCGCGGACCAGCACGCCGCGCCGGGCCACCCGGGACAGCCCGGAGACGATCGCGATGGGGGCGGCCAGCAACAGCGGGCAGGGGGTGGCCACCACCAGCACCGCCACCGCCCGCAGGAACTGCCCGGTGAGCAACCAGGCGAGTCCCGCCAGCAGCAGGGTGAACGGCACGAACGCGGCCGCGTAGCGGTCGGCCAGCCGAACCATCGGGGCCTTGTGCGCGGTGGCCTCCTCGGCCAGCCGGACGATGCCCGCGTACGTGCTCTCCGCCGCGCTCCTGCCGGCCCGCAGCCCGAACCCGGCACCGGCGTTGACCACACCGCTGACGACCTGCTCACCGGCAGAGCGGGTGACCAGCCGCGATTCGCCGGTGACCGTCGACTCGTCCAGGGTCGCGGCCTCCTCGACGGTCCCGTCCACCGGCACCACGTCGCCGGGGCCGACCACCAGCCGGTCCCCCACCGCGACCCGGTCCAGCGGCACCACCTCGATCCCCCCGTCCGGGGTACGCCGCCGCGCCTGCCGGGGTGCCCGTTCCAGCAGCGCCCGCAGGTCCCGGCTGGCCCGACGCTGCGCGTAGTCCTCCAACGCCTGCCCGGTGGCGACCATCACGGCGATCACCGCGCCGGCCAGGTACTCGCGGACCAGCAGCGTGCCGACCAGCGCCAGGACGGCGATCACGTCCACCCCGAACTGCCGGCGCCACAGCTGCCGCAGCGTCGACCAGGTGGCCGGCAGCAGTGCCACCAGGGTCACCGCTACCCAGACCAGTTGGGCCGCCTCCGACAGCCCGGCGAGCCACAACCCGGCACCGACCAGCACGGCCAGGGTGAGCAGGGTCAGCGGCGCCCACTGCCGCCAGTCCACCCGGCGCCGCCCCACCGGCCGCTCCGGTACGCACTCACGCGGTTCCGCCCTCACCTACGGATCGTCGCAGCGGCGCGGCCGGCCGGACCAGGCAACCGAGGTAATCCTGCGCGGGCCGGACGGCCCGGGCGAAAGCCCGCGCACCGCACGACCGACCGTCACGCACCGGAGGAGGAAGCGGTAACCGCCCGGGCACCCTCGGCAGCAGGGCACGATGAACATTCCTGGCCAACACCATGGGCAACCCGAGGGTTCACGCGAAGATACTCTCCGCCGCCCGGTTCTCCTCGCCGCCCCGCCTTCCTCCGGCGGCCAGCACCTCGGCGAAGAACCGCAACCGGATCTCGTCCTGCACCGACTCACCGCCCTCGTGTCCGTTGAACGGATACACCTCCATCCGGCACGGGCCGGCATAGTGGTGGTAGGCGCCGAACACCGTCGACGCCGGGCAGCTGGCGTCCATCAGCGCCACGCTGAACAGTGCCGGGCAGCGCCCCCGGATGGCGAAGTTGACCCCGTCGACATAGCTCAGCGTGTCGAAGACCCGCTCCACGTTGCCCCGGTGGACCTTCAGGTAGTTGACGATCTCCTGGTAGGGGCCGGCGGTGGCCCGCTCGGCGCCACGCCGGAAGTCACAGAGGAACGGCACGTCAGGCGCGACCGCGCGCAGCCGGGGGTCGAGGGCCGCGACCGCCAGTGACAGCCCGCCACCCTGGCTGATCCCCGTGGCCACCACCTGGTCCGGGTCGACCAGCGGATGCGCCCGGGCCGCCTGCACGGCGCGCACCGCGTCGGTGACCAGCCGCCGGTAGTAGAGGGTCCGGGGGTCGAGCACCCCCCGGGTGACGAAGCCGGGCTGCTGCGGGTTGCCGCCGGCCGGCTCGTGGTCGGGGGTCGCTCCGGCGCTCCACCCGCTGCCCTGGCCGCGTACGTCCATGAACAGGTGGGCATAGCCCGAGGCGGCGTAGAGCAGGTTCTCGTGCGGCAGGCCCCGGCCGCCGCCGTAGCCGGGAAACTGCACCACGCACGGCAGCGGCTCTTCGGCACCGGTCGGGACGGCGAGCCACGCCTTGATCCGGTCGCCGCCGAAGCCACTGAACGTCACGTCGTGGACGGTGATCACCCGCAGCGGCGAGTCGACCGGCTCGAAGGTGGCGTCCAGCTCGTGCTGGGCCGCCTCAGCCAGGGTGCCGGCCCAGAACTCGTCGAAGTCGGCGGGCTCGCGGCGCACCGGCCGGTATGCGGCGAGTTCGGCCAACGGCAGGTCGGTCAGCGGCATGGCGCACCCCATCTCATCTGGTCTCGTCGGCCGACCCGAACCAGCCATGGTCACGTTGAGTAACGACTCATGTCCATCACGGACGGGCGGGTGACGGCCGGATGTCATCCTTGGCTGCGGCGACCGGCCGGGTCAAGAGCCCGAGCGCCTGACCCGCGGCCGAGAAAGTGCTTTGATAATCCGTATTATTTCTTGACTCGACGGTTCGTACCGGACCACACTCAGCACTCGGATCGGCCAGACACCTACCGCGCCCTACGTCACTGACAGTCGGGTTGGCCGTGTCCCGACGCCGCCCTCGCCGTGACCGCCGGTCGGTCCCCGCGCCTCGCGCCGAGTCGCCGAATCCGCTCCGACCCGCCTGCCCGTTCCGACAGGAGGACCATCATGGCCAACGATCCGACCCCGACGATGCTCAGCCGCCGAGCGTTGCTGGCCGCCGCAGCGGGCGGAGCAGCGCTGCTCGCCGTAGCGCCCTAGGCGCTCGCCGGGACGTCGGAGACCACCCCGTCGGGCCTGCCGCTGTTGGCCCCGCTGCCGCCCGGAGCACCGGACCGGACCCTGTTCGCCCCGCTGTTTGGGACAGCGTACGGCCGGCCACCGTGACCGGCACGTCCCGGACGTATCTGCGCGACGCCCGGCGCCGGGTGCACACGCTGCGGGTGCCGCACGACGGCCGGATCGAGGTACGCATCGCCCTGCCCTGACCGTAGGCCTGGTCTCGACCAACTGCCGGACAGCACACCCTTGCGGCGACCGAGGCGGGGGGGGGGGGGGGGCGCGCCCCCGCGCCGGCGGCGCCCCCGCCCGCGGGGAAAAAAAGGTGTGGGGGGCGGCCGGGGGGGGCTGGGGGGGGGGGGCCCCCGGCCCCCCCCCGCCCGCCCCCCGCCCCCCCCCCCGGGCGGGGGGGTTGGTGGTGTGGTTTTGTTGGTTCCGCCGGGGGCGTGGGGGGGGGGGGGGGGGGGGGGGGGGGGGGGTGGGGGGGGCACCCCCCCG
>NZ_JBFAVI010000253.1:0-6959 GCF_040679695.1 Micromonospora sp. NPDC052213 | reverse complement strand
GCCCAGCGGGCGGCAGGGCACGACGTCATCAGCGTACGACCGGGATGGCCCGCAGCAGGGTCTGGTCGATCGAGGTGCCGGTGGCGTCCTCGGCGGTGACCCGGAAGCCGACGAAGCTGTCGGCAACCAGTGCCGTGCGCGGGGCGGTGAAGCCGTACTCCCCCGGACCGGCGGGCCGGACCTTGACCTCGGTCCAGGTGGCACCGCCGTCGGCGGTCATCCAGGCCGTCAGGTTACGGAGCTCGCCCGAGGCGCCGGTGACGCCGATGTTGACGTTCAGCGGCCGATCGGCGCGGGCCCGGTTGTGCAGGTCGAGATCCGCGGTGACGGCCACGTTGAGCAGCCGCACCGGGGTGGCCTGCCCGGACGAGCCGTCGGTGCGGAAGGCCCACCTGGTCCTGCCCTCGCCGCCAACGGGGTAGACGCCGCCCGAGGTGAAGGAACGCTCGAGGACGTACGACGCGGGTCCGCTGCCGTCGAAGGTCTTGTCGAGCATCGTGCCGCGGTCCGCGACAAGCGCCCCGTCCCGGTAGAGCCGCGTGGTGGCGTCGGACTTCGACGGGTAGCTGAAGTCGGCGTACATGCCCTTCCGCCCCTGGCTGTCGACCGCGTCGTCCAACGTCAGTTGCAGCCGGGGGCCGGTGACGGTTCCTTGGGCTCGGACCCCGATCGGGGCGGCGAACCAGGTGTCGCGGGTGGTGGTGCCGGGCTGGTAGGCCCGCGCCTGCTGGGTGAAGCGGTACTCCACGCGGTCCTTGTTCCGCCAGGTGAGCTTCATCCACTGCGTGTTCCGGGCGGTGATGTACTCGGTGCGGACCCGGGGCACGGTCAGGTACGACGGCGAGGTGAGGTTGAGCCCGATCAGGTTGGGACCGTAGACGGTGGTGCCCTCCTGGTAGCGGTGGTCCTCGTTGAAACCCTTGTAGGTCGTACGGACCTTGGCCAGGTCCTCGATGTCTTCGGTGCGGAGCCGGTGCGTGGGGTCGTCCGGCACCTCGTCGTCGGCGAACGTGAGGTCGAACAGGAAGTCGCCGTCGCCGGTCATGTGGTCGCTCTTCGCGTCCGCCAGCCGCCAGTGCTCGGAACGGCCGACGGTGCCGTCCATGGTGCCGTTGGTCGGGGTGATCCAGAGCGCGTCCCGGCTGAACGGGCCGTACGCGCCGCCGAACAGGACGCTGTGGCCGGTCCAGTACTTGCCGTCCTTCGTCATGCGTCGCAGGTTGGCGGCGACGAGTTCGGGCCGGGTGTCGAAGCCGTCCGCGGTGACGGTCCAGCGGCGGGTTTCCCGCGCGTCGAGGACGATCGTGTCGGAGTTCGCGGGGTTGTCCTTGGTCAGGATCGCGCCTGCGGGCTTGCCGTTGACCGTCATGGCGATGGTGCCGACGACCACGTAGGGGCCGTCGGGCACGCGGACCTCGGTGGTGCCCGCTGCGGGAAGATAGACGGTGACGGTGGTGCCGCTGTCGGCGTTGAGCATCGTCACCTGGGCCGGAGCCGGGTTGCCGTCCCGGTCGAACGCCGAGATCTTGACGGTACGCGCGCGGTCGAGCAGCAGCGGGATGCGCAGCGACTGCCCGCCGTTCGCCGGGGTGGCGGTCAGCGCCCCGCTGTAGGTGCCGGTCGGCGTACCGGTGCTGTTGACGGTGAGCGTGACCTCGCCTGAGCCGCCGGCGGGCAGCGTGACGGCTGCCGGGCTGACGGTCAGCAGCCCCGGAGGCGTGGCAGCACCGGCGCGGGCGAGGGTGCCCGCGAGGTTGACGGTGGTCTCCGCGGTGCCGGTGTTGGTGATGGTCAGCGTGCGGGTGGTGGTGCCCTCACCGCCGGGGAAGGCCAGGGACCCGGCGGAGGCGAAGAGGGGCTGCGACAGGGCGGCGCGGGCGTCGACGAGGCCGGCGCCCACCTCGTGGATCGACTGCGACGCCGGCGGGGCCACCGCGGTCCCCATGAGCACCGACTTCAGCCGGTCGGCCTTCCAGCCCGGGTGCTCTTCGGCGAGCAGCGTCGCGACGCCGGCGACGTGCGGGGCGGCCATCGACGTACCGCTCAGCGCCGTGTAGTTGGGGTCGGCCTGGACGGTGCCGATGGTGGTGCCGGCGGCGCGGGCGGCCACGATGTTGACGCCGGGTGCGGCGATCTCCGGCTTGACGAGTCCCGGCGCCCGCGCCGGTCCCCGGCTGGAGAATGCGGCGGTGCCGCCGGCGAAGTCGACGGCCGCGACGGACAGGGCGTGCGGGGCGACCGACGGCGCGGAGACGGAGCCGACGCGGGGGCCGTCGTTGCCGGCGGAGACCACGAACAGCGCGCCGGACTGGGCGGTGAGTTGCTCCAGCGCGGTGGACACCGGGTCGGTGCCGTCGGTGGGGCCGCTGCCCAGCGACATGTTGATGATCCGGGCGCCCTGCGCGACGGCCCACTCCATGCCCGCGATGATCTGCGAGTTGTAGCCGTCGCCCTTGTCGTCGAGGACCTTGCCGACGATCAGGTCGGCGTGCGGGGCGACCCCGGAACGGATGCCCGTCGCGCCAGCACCGCTACCCGCGACGGTCGCGGCGACATGGGTGCCGTGGCCCTGCCCGTCGGTGGAGTTGCCCTTGCCGGTGAAGTCCGCCGAGGCGCTGATCCGGCCGGTCAGGTCGGGGTGGTTCGGGTCCGCGCCGGTGTCCAGCACCGCGACCTTGACACCCATGCCGGTACGGCCCGCCGCCCATGCCTCGGGTGCCTTGACCTGCGTCAGGTTGCGGTCGAGGGCATCCGCCTCGGCCTTGCCGTCCAGCCAGATCCGGCTGAAGCTGTCCAGCGTCTCGCCGAGTTCGTCGGCGTCGTCCTTGTCCAGGACGGCCGCGCTGGCCCCGATGGAGGGCAGGTCGCGTCCTTCGGTCAACAGGTCGTCGGCTATGGCCCTCGCCTTGGCCGCCGCCTTGGTGTTGCGCTTGACGATCAGTGGAAGGGTGTCGCGGTGGGCGTCGTCGTAGCCGTCGCGCAGCAGTCCGGTGACGTTGAACAGCTGCGGGTCGAGCCGGGTGCCGACCTGTCCGATCACGTCGCTGGGGTAGAAGAAGGTCTCGCCTGCCACGTCGGTGCGGGCGAGGAACGTGCCGGGCGCGGAGTCGGGTGCCGGTTCCGCGCTGTAGGACCGGGTGCCGTCCGGGGCGGTGGTCACCGTGATCCGGTCGCCGGTGACCAGGGTGATCGTCGTGCTGTTCGCCGTGAACGCCTCAGCGGCCGGCGGCGCGGGCTCGGCGGACGCGGGAAGCGCCGGCCACCCGATGATCGCCAGGCCGGCCAGCCCTGCGACCCATCGGGAGAAGGTGGGATGTTTCATCGATCCTCCGGATTCCATTGGCTGCGCGGGTGTCCCACGGTCCGTATCCGGAACATCGCGGGCACCGCGGTCTCGTCGGCGGCGAGCAGCTCGCCGCCGCCCGCCGCACACCATGCGCCCAGTTCGCCGGGGATCGCCGGGTCCTCGGTGAGCAGCTCCACCACGTATCCGGGTGGAAGGCGGTGGCAGTGCCGTTCGAGGACGTCCCGCACCCTCGGCCAGGGCTCGCCGCCGGCGTCGACGACGGCATGGACCGGATGCATGGGCTACCTCGGGTGGTGGTGGGGCGGTGTGGCGGCCGAACCGTAGAAGACGGCAGTTACAAGTCAGTTACCGTGACGACGGCGAGCGTTCGGTTGGTCGTGGTGGCGTACGTCAGTCAACCGCCGCGGCGGACGCGGCAGCCGGCTCGGCGGCCAACTCCGCGGCGAGCACGCGGACCCGGTCCAGCACCTGGGGGTCGTTGGAGTTCCGAGCCGCCTGCTCGCAGTCGGCCAGCGCCGCCCGCGCCTCCTCCGTACGGCCGGTCCGCAGCAGAATCGCGGTGAGGTTGGCCAGGGCGGGCGGTAGGGCCCAGGACCGACCGAGTGACCGGGCCAGCCGTACCGCGGACGTCGCCAGGGCCTGCGCCCGTCGGTGTTCGCCGTGGAGCAGCTCGATCGCGGCGAGGTTGCTCTGGTCGATGGCGAGGACGGCCGGATCACCCATCCGGCGCGCCGCCGCCACCGCCCGCCGCGCGCAGTCGCGGGCCACGTCCAGCCGGCCGGTCTCCCGGGCCAGTTCCCCCATGATGGACACGGCGCGAGCCAACAGCGGGATGTCGTCACAGCGCTCGGCCAGCCGCAGGGCCTGCTCACACGCCTCCGACGCCGACGCGACGTTCCCGGTGACCAGCAGGCATGCGGCGCGTACGCACTCGGTCTGGGCGAGCTGGGGCAGCGTCACCGCCTCGTCGAGCTGTCTGGCGGCATGCTCGGCACGGGTGAGCGCGGCGAGCGCGTCGGCGTACTGCCCGGAGCCGAACAGCATCGTCCCGACGGTCAGTTCGAGGTCGACCCGATCGGTGTGCGGGGTGCCCTCGTCGCCCGGGACCGGTCGGTCCTCCAGGAGATGCCGCACGGATTCCAGCTCCGCCAACCCGTCCTGCGGCCGCAGCGCCCGGCCGAGCACCTCCGCGAGGGCGATCGCCGCGCGTACCACGCTTCGGGGCTCTGCCGACTGCCGGTACGACGTCAGCGCCACCCGCAGCACCTCCTCCGCCTCGTGGTAGCGGGCGCTGCGGCGCAGCACCGTACCCCAGTCGAGCCGGGCGGCGGCCGCCGCGGCCGGGTCGTTCGGCTCCAGGCGAGCGACCAGGTCGGCGTAGTAGGCGCAGGCGCTGTCGTTGGCGAAGAGGCTGGCGGCACGTTCGGCAGCACGGCGCAGCCAGTGCGCGGCGCGCGGGTCGTCGGCCCGGCTGAGATGGAAGGCCGCGGCTTCCACCGCGTCGGGGCGCTGGACCAGCACGGTCTCGGCGTACGCGCGGTGCAGTTGCCGCCGGCTCGCGGCACCGACCCCTTCGGCGCAGGCGAGCTCGACCAGCGGGTGGCGGAACGCGTAGCCGGTCACCGGGCGTCCGAGTGCCGTGACCGTGCGTTCCACGATGAAGCCGGTCGTGACCGCCGTGTCGAGTGCGGCGGCGACGGCAGGGCCGCCGAGGGGCGGGTGGAGCCCGGCAGCCGCGACGGCCTCCAGTTCGGCGACGGAGATCGCGCCGCCGCCGCCGACGGCGAGGGCACCGAGCACCGCGCGGGCCTCGTCGGGCAGGTGGGAGAGGCGTCCGCTGACCAGTCTGCGCACCCCGTCGGGCACGCCCCGCACCTCGCCGGCGGTGGCGAGTTCCAGCGCGAACAGCGGGTTGCCTCGGGACAGCTCGTAGATGCGCCGAGCCCGCTGCGGCGGAATTCCGAGCAGCCGGGCACAGTCGGCCCGGCTGAGCCGGAGCAGTTCGACCTCGACCGCCAACCCCTGCTCCGCGAGGGTGTCCAGGATGAGGCGACGTGGGTCGCCGGCGGGTAGTTCGTCGCCGCGGACGGTCGCGACGAACCGCCAACGCCGTGACTGGGCGGTACGGATGAGATGGTGCAGCAGACGCAGGGATGCCGGATCGGCGGCGTGCAGGTCGTCGAGGACGAGCAGAAGCGGCCGGGCGGCGGCGAGATCGGTCAGCAGCGCGCTCACGGACCGGAAGAAGCGGGCCTGTTCCTCCTCGGGGCTACCCGCGCGGGTGGGCGCCTCCCCGAGGGTGGTCAGGACGGCAGCAAGACCGGGATGTTCGGCGGCGATCGTCGCCCGCTCGACCGCCGGGCACGCGGCGAGATAGCTGTCGAGCGCATCGACGAACACCCCGTACGGGGTCTGCCCCTCGGCTGTGCGGCAGGTGCCCCACAGCACCTGGGTACCCGCCCTGGCGGCCTGCCCGGCCACCTCTGCGACGAGGCGGGTCTTGCCGATGCCCGCCTCCCCCGCCACCAGCGCCAGCGGCGGGCCGCCCTGCCGTCCGGCGAGGGTGGGCGCGTCGGTGGCATGCCCGACGAGCAGGGCGAGCGGACGCGCGCGGCCGATCAGGGGCTGGTCGTGCGGGTGGCGGATCACCGGCGGCAGCTGCACCACCGTCCGGTCCGCCCCGGTACGGGGGGATGCCAGGGCGTCGAGTGCCTCTCGCAGCAGCGCCTGGAACTCGGCCGCGGGCGGAAAACCCAACTCCTCTGCGAGGACATCGCGCGCCGCGTGGTACTGCCGCACGGCCTGCCTCGGCCGTCCGGCGTCCAGCAACACCCGCGCCAACAGCAGGTGCAGCTCCTCCGCGGCCGGAGTCCGTTCCAGTTCGAGGCGCAACACCTCCACCGCCTGGTCCGTCTCGCCGGCCTGGGCCAACACGGTGGCGAGGGCCGGAACGATCCGGCCGCGCAGGGCCACCAACTGGCGCCGACGTTCCTCGGCCCAGAACGCGTACCGGTCCTCGGGCAGCAGCTCAGGGCTCAACGAGGTCAGTGCCGAGGCGAGCGCCGCCCGGTCACCGGTCGCGAGAGCGTGCGCGGCAGCGGCCGTGGCCTCGTCGGCATCGATCAGTATCAGGTCCCGGTCGAGGCAGATCAGCTCACCCTCGGTGTGCAGGTACGCCGACGGGCTGCGTGGCGCCAGTTCAGGTTCCAGGGCGTGCCGCGCCGCGTGCAGGGTCACGCGGAGACTCCGCAGCGTCGCCTCGTACGGCATCTCCGGCCACAGCGCCTCCAACGCCTGGTCGCGGTGCAGTCGCCCGCCGGGCGTGACGGCCAGCAGTTTGACCAGGGTGCGGGCACCGGTACGCCGCCACTGCTCGGCCACCGCCCGGCCGCCTTCCCGCTCGACGCGGAACCCGCCGAGCAGCTGGATGCGCAGCCGGTGGGGGCGCGCGGCTCCCGGATCCGCCGGCTGAGCTGCCCCTGACATGCGCGACACCCTATCCACGCTGCGGCAACCCTGGCCTGCTGGGGCGTGGGTCACCCACCTCGTGACCTGGTGTCAGCCGCCGCCGTCCCGGCCCGGTCCCGCACCGCCGTGCGGGGTGGGACACCGGCCGGACGAGCTCCGTGTGCCCCGGCCGGAACCGATCCGG
>NZ_JBFAVI010000252.1:0-6990 GCF_040679695.1 Micromonospora sp. NPDC052213 | reverse complement strand
GACGTCGACGAGACCTGCGCCGACGTCGGGCAGTAGGCGGCGTCCTTCGTAGCGGACGCCGCCGCCGATGACGGTGGCGCCGGGGCGGACGTGTTCGGGCTGGATGATGCCGGGTACGCCGGCGGCGGCGATGAGGATGTCGGCGCGGCGGGTGTGGGTGGCCCAGTCGGGGACGCCGGTGTGGACGACGGTGACGGCGGCGTTGGCGGTGGGGCGTTTCTGGGTGAGCAGCAGGGCGAGGGGGCGGCCGAGGGTGGCGCCGCGGCCGAGGATGACGACGTCGCGGCCGGCGACGGGGATGTCGTGGAAGGCGAGCAGGGCTTCGATGCCGGCGGGGGTGCAGGGCAGCGGGCCGGGCAGGCCGAGGGCGAGTCGTCCCATGTTGAGCGGGTGCATGCCGTCGACGTCGAGGTCGGGGTCCATGGTCTGCAGGGCCCGGTCGTAGTCGAGGTGGCCGGGGATGGGGTGTTGGATGAGCAGGCCGTGGACGTCGGGTGCGGTGTTGAAGTCGGCGATGGCGCGGTGCAGGTCGGCCTGGGTGGCGGTGGCGGGCAGGTGGACGTGGGGTGAGTCGAAGCCGAGTTCGGCGGCCTGGCGCTGTTTGATGCGGATGTAGCCGGCGCTGGCGTCGTCGTCGCCGACGAGGATGGTGGCGAGGCTGGGGGTGATGCCGGCGGCGCGTAGGGCGGTGACGCCGGCGGCGACGTCGGTGAGGATGCGCTCGGCGACGGGGGCGCCGGGCAGGAGTCGGGCGGTGGGCATGGTGCTCCTCTGTCAGCGGAGGCCCAGGCGGTCGACCTCTGCTCGTGGAGCTCCCCGATGGTTGTTGCCATCCCCTGGCCGCCAGTCGCGTCGGGTTCAGCTTGCCACAGGTGGTCAGCCGAGGTCGACCAGGAGGGGGCGGTGGTCGGAGATGGCGGACAGGGGGGTGTGTACGGCGGTGACGGGCGGGAGCCGGTCGATGCCGTGGCGGTCGGCGAGGATGTGGTCGAGTTGCACGCGGGGTTGCCCGGCGGGGTAGGTGGGGCGGCGGCCCAGGGGGCGCCAGCCGGTGAGGAGTCGGGCGGGGCCGGCGGGGAGGTTCAGGTCGCCGAGGAGGATGCGGGGCGCGGGCAGGGTGCGTAGGGCGCGGATGGTCTGGCGGAGTTGGTGGGCGTTCCAGCCGGGGACGAAGGACAGGTGGGTGGCGGCGACGGTGAGGTGGCCGTGCGGGGTGTCGAGGACGGCGGCGAGGACGACGCGGGGTTCGTCGTGCAGGAGGGTGAGTCCGCCGCCGGGCCCGGGGACGTAGACGGGTGAGCGTACGGGGGCGGGGCGCAGGCGGGTGACCTGCCAGCTGCGGACGCGGTGGCGGGTGACGAGGCCGACGCCGTAGCAGGGTTCGCCGTGTCCGTCGTCGTCGTGGCGCAGGGGGCGGAACTGTTCGCCGGGGGTGCCGACGACGGCGGCGGCGAAGCGGTGTTCGTCGGCGCCGAGGGCGCGGGCGGCGATGGCGGTGAGGTCGAGTTTGCCGCTGCGGCTCTGGTCGCGGTCGACTTCCTGCAGGGCGAGGACGTCGGCGTCGAGGGCGGTGACGGCGGCGGTGAGCCGGTCGGGGTCGACGAGGCCGTCGGTGAGGGACCGGCCGTGCAGCAGGTTGAAGGTGGCCAGGCGCACGTTTGCACCCTACGTGGCCGTGGGAGTGTTGCCGGGTGTTGAAGGTGCTGTGGTGTTCGGTGGTGCTGTTCGTCGCGGTGGGTGCGGTGGGTGTGTGGTTGCGTCGGCGGCGGGGCCGGTGACGGTGGTGCGGGGCCGGGGTGTCGGGGTGCCGGTCGGGTTTCCTGGCGGATGAGCCGAGCCGCGGCGTGACGTCGCGGCTTAAATCGATGTCCTGGGACGGCGTGGTGCCGCGATCATGGAGCGGACACGGACCCGTAACCGATGGGAGTCTCTTTCCGTGCCTGTGCCTGCCGACCCGACGATCCTCCATCCGATGCCTGAGCAGCCGCGGGTGGTGCTGCTCCGGCCGCTGGTGAAGTCCCCGCTGATCGAGGTCGGGGAGTTCTCGTACTACGACGACCCGGACGATGCGACCGCGTTCGAGACGCGCAACGTGCTCTACCACTACGGGCCGGAGAAGCTGATCATCGGCAAGTTCTGCGCGCTGGGCACGGGAGTGCGGTTCATCATGAACGGCGCCAACCACCGGATGGACGGCCCCTCGACCTTCCCCTTCCCCACCATGGGCGGCTCGTGGTCGGAACACTTCGACCTGCTCACCGGGTTGCCGAGCCGAGGGGACACCGTCGTCGGCAACGACGTCTGGTTAGGTCACGGCACGACGGTCATGCCCGGCGTACGGATCGGACACGGCGCGATCGTCGGCTCGGGCGCCGTGGTCACCGGCGACGTACCCGACTACGGCATCGTCGGCGGTAACCCGGCCCGCCTCATCCGCACCCGCTTCAACGACCAGGACGTCGCCCGGCTGCTGGCGGTGGCCTGGTGGGACTGGCCCGTGGAGCACATCACCGAGCACGTGCGGACGATCATGTCGGGCAGCATCGCCGATCTGGAGGTCGCCGCCCCCGACACTCCGCACGGTTGACGCGCGGGCAGGCGATCCGGTGCGGCGATCGTCCTGCGTGGGACGTCTCCGGATGGCGGTCGACGGTAAATCGTGGTGCCCGGAAGCCTGAGCGTGGCTAGAGTCGCGGGCATGTACTTCCTTCAGATCTACGGCTGACACGGTCGGGGCAGCGCCCCGGCTTCCGTCCCGCATGTCCCGTGTGCGTCCCCTCCGACCGTCGGAGGGCGGCGGCGCGCTGGCCTGCTGTGTCCTCTTCGCCGTAGACCTGAAATGAGTGAGCTTCCGTGTCTTCCGTGTCCCGTCGCCGTGCCCACATCGCGATGGTCGGCATCCCCGCCGTCAGTCACGTCCTGCCGAGCCTTGAGGTCGTCCGCGAGCTGGTGGCCCGCGGCCACCGTGTGACCTACGCCAACGACCCGGCGGTGGCCGGCCTGATCGCGGCCACCGGCGCCGAACTCGTCCCCTGCACGTCCGAACTGCCGGTCGCCGACAACGACTGGCCGGACGACCCCATCGCCGCGATGGGGCTCTTCCTCGACGACGCCGTCCGGGCACTGCCCCAGTTGCGCGCCGCCTACGATCCCGACCCGGCGGATCTGTACCTGTACGACATCGGCGCGTACGCCGCGCGTGCCCTCGCCGAATCGCAGGACCGGCCCGTCCTGCAGCTGTCTCCGACGTTCGTGGCCTGGGACGGCTACGAACGGGACGTCGTGGCACACCTGCGGCAACTGCCGGGCGCCGACGCGTACCGGGCGAGGTTCGCCCGGTGGCTCGCCGACTGCGGGGCGTCCACCACCGACGTGGACGCCTTCTCCGGTCGCCCCCCGCGGGTCCTTGCGCTGATCACCCGGGCGATGCAGCCACACGGCGACCGGGTGGACACCGACGCGGTGACCTTCGTCGGGCCCTGCTTCGACGCACGTGCGGGCGCGGACGGCTGGACCCGCCCGGCGGACGCGGAGCGTGTGCTGCTGATCTCCCTGGGTTCGGCGTACACCCGTCAGCCGGAGTTCTACCGCCAGTGCCTGGCGGCCTACGGCAACCTGCCCGGCTGGCACGTCGTCCTTCAGATCGGCAGGTACACCGACCCGCGGGAACTCGGCGACATCCCGCCCAACGTCGAGGTGCACTCCTGGGTTCCGCAGCGGGCGATCCTGGAGCAGGCGGACGCTTTCGTCACCCACGCTGGCATGGGTGGCTGCGGCGAGGGACTGCTGGCGGGCGTCCCCATGATCGCCGTGCCGCAGGCCGTCGATCAGTTCATGAACGCCGACCGGCTCGTGGAACTGGGCGTGGCCCGCCGTATCGACACTCCCGAGGCCACCGCCGAGACCCTCCGGGCGGCCCTGAACGATCTGGTCACCGACGCGCAGGTCGCCCGCCGTTCGGCACTGCTACGCGTCGGCGCGCAGGCCGAGGGCGGCACCCCGCGCGCCGCCGACCTCATCGAGAACATGCTGGCCTGAGCCTTGCCCGTCGCGGCCGGGGCTCGGGCTCTTTGTGTCGTGACTGCTGGTGAGGCTGGCCACAAGGGGTCTCGTGGGGCGGTCGGCGGTGGGAAGAATGGCGGCCCGTGGACCCCCTGTCGCTGACCACCCTGCTCGCTGCGGCCGCCATGGCCGGTTGGGTCGATGCCGTGGTGGGGGGTGGGGGGCTGTTGCTGTTGCCGGCGTTGTTGGTGGCGGCGCCGGGGATGCCGGTGGCGTCGGCGTTGGGGACGAACAAGCTGGCGGCGATCGCGGGTACGACGACGGCGGCGGTGACGTACGCGCGGCGTACGAAGATCGACTGGGCGGTGGCGGGGCCGTCGGCGGGGTTGGCGGTGTGTTGCGCCGGGTTGGGTGCGGCTCTGGCGGGGGCGGTGCCGGCGTCGGCGTACCGGCCGGTGGTGTTGGCGGTGCTGGTGTCGGTGGCGGTGTTCGTGGTGCTGCGGCCCCGGTTGGGGGTGGTGGCGCAGCCGGAGCGGCGGACGCGGTGGCGGGTGGCCACGGTGGTCGCGGTGGCGGGTGTGGGGATCGCCCTGTACGACGGGTTGATCGGGCCGGGCACGGGGACGTTCCTGGTGTTGGCGTTCACCGCGTTGGTGGGTGCGGACTTCGTGCACGGTTCGGCGATGGCGAAGATCGTGAACGCGGGCACGAACCTGGGGGCGTTGGTGGTGTTCGCCGCGACCGGGCACGTGTGGTGGCTGCTGGGTGCGGCGATGGCGGTGTGCAACATCGCCGGAGCCGCGCTCGGGGCGCGGATGGCGCTGCGGCGCGGCTCCGGCTTCGTGCGGATCGTGTTGTTGGTGGTGGTGCTGGCGCTGGTGGGCAAGCTCGGCTACGACCAGTGGGTGGCGTCGACCTGACCGCTTCCCCGGGTGCGAGGCCGGCCCCGGTGCCGGTTTCCGCGGACTGGCCGCTTCCCCGGGCGCGACGGCCGGCCTCGGCGCCGGTGGGTTGGTGTCAGGCGTGCCGGACGACGTCGGTGTAGCCGAGGCGGGGCAGGCGCGGGAACCAGGCGTTCTCGGCGGGCCGGCCGATGTTGACCACGAGCAGGCTCTTCCAGGTGGAGTCGGTGAAGAACTCCCGGTCGACGCCGGCGGCGTCGAATCCGCCCATGGGGCCGGCGGCGAGGCCGGCGGCGCGGACGGCGAGCAGGAAGTAGCCGATCTGCAGGGTGGCGTTGAAGCGGGCCATCTGCTCGCGGGACTCGGGGTTGCCGGCGAGGTCGTCGCGCAGCTGCGGCCGGATCGGGAACACCTGTGGGATGAACTCGTGGAAGTCGGTGTCGGCGGCGAGCACGGCGACCATGGGCGCGGTGCTGGTCTTGGCCTGGTTGCCCTCGCTCATGTGGGCGACCAGGCGCGTGCGGGCCTCGCCCGGGCCGACGAAGAGGATGCGCAGGGGCTGGGCGTTGACGGCGGTGGGCGGGAACTTGGCGAGTTCGAAGATCGCCTGGAGCTGCTCGTCGGTGACGGGTTCGTCGGTGAAGGCGTTGGCGGTCCGGGCGTCGGTGAACAGCTGTGCCTGGGCCTCGGGGTCCAGGGTGATCAGGGGCGAAAAGACGTCGGTCATCGGGGGGCATCTCCATGCAAGGGACTAGTTGGCTACGACGACAGTAGCAGCTAGCTTTTTAGTAGTCCCTGGTTCTGTCGGTCCCCGCCGTATCCTGGGACCATGACGGTCGAACGGGAGGTCGACGGCGCGCGTCGGGCGTGCCACGGGGGCATCACCCGGGCCTTCGCGTTTCTCGGCAAGCGGTGGAACGGCATGCTCCTGGGCACCCTCGCCGACGGTCCGGCCGGGTTCGCCGAGCTGGGTCGCGCCCTGCCCGGGATCAGCGAGTCCGTCCTGTCCGACCGGCTGGGCGAGCTGGTCCGGGTCGGGCTGGTCAGCCGGACGGTGCGGCAGGGCCCACCGCTGGGGGTGAGCTACGAGCTGACCGAGCGGGGCGCCGCGCTGGTGCCGGCCCTCGACGCGCTGGCCCGCTGGGCGGACGAGAACCTCCCCGCCGCGCCGTCCACGGGCTGCTGACCCGCGCCACCGCGCCCACGGGACCGGCCACGGGGCCGCCCGAGCGGATGTGTGATCATCAGCGGATGCCGGTGCGCGCCGAACACGACCGGGCCGTCCTCGCCGGGCTGCTGGGACGCGACCCGGTGCTGCACGCCTACCAACTGGGCGACCTGGACGACTTCTTCTGGCCGTACACCTCCTGGTTCCGCCGGGGCGAGGAGGTGGCGTTGCTGTACCACGGGGCCGACCCGCCCACCCTGTTGGCGTTCGCGGCGCCGCCGCGGGTCGCGGAGCTGGCGGCGCTGCTGCGGGAGCTGGCGCCGGTGCTGCCGGCCCGGCTGTGGGCGCACCTGTCCCCCGGCCTGGAGCCGGCGCTGGCCGGGGCGTACCGGATGGAGCCGGCCGGCCCGCACCACAAGATGGCGCTGACCGACCCGGCCCGGCTGGCCGCGACCCCGCCCGCCGGGGTGGTGCTGGACGCCGCGGACCTGCCCGCGCTGCACCGGCTGTACGCGGACGCCTACCCGGGCAACTGGTTCGACCCGCGGATGCTGGACACCGGCCAGTACGTGGGCATCCGCGAGGGCGGCGAGGTGGTGGCCGTCGCCGGGGTGCACGTGTTCTCGCCGGCGTACCGGGTGGCGGCGTTGGGCAACGTGACCACCCATCCCCGGGCCCGGGGGCGCGGGCTGGCCGCGGCGGCGGTGGCCGCGCTGTGCGGGCGGCTGCTGACCGACGTCACGCACGTCACGCTCAACGTGAAGGCGGACAACGGGCCGGCCGTGCGGCTCTACGAGCGCCTGGGCTTCACCCGCGTCGCCGACTACGGCGAGTACGCGTTGACCGCGCGCGGGCGGTGACGGCCGGTCGTCCGGCGACCCCCGGCCGCGCGGCCCGGCGCCCGCGCCGGCCGGCGCG
>NZ_JBFAVI010000251.1:0-7080 GCF_040679695.1 Micromonospora sp. NPDC052213 | reverse complement strand
CCCCGCGGCGGCCCCGGGGATTGGCCGGGGCGCCGACACGTCGTCAGCACGCTCCTACACGGCGGGCAGCCCAGCCCGCTCCTGCAGGCCCTCGATGACATCAACCGCAGGTTACGGCCCGACAACGACGTTCGCGAGCGGCTCGCCCGCCGCGTACCGCCGGACCTGGTCGACCAACAGCCGGCGGGCCCGGGGCGCCAACGCGGCGGTCAGGCCGCCGACGTGCGGGCTGATCAGGACGTTCGGTGCGGACCACAGCGGGTGGTCGGCGGGCAGCGGCTCGGGTTCGGTGACGTCCAGGGCAGCGTGCAGCCGGCCCGTGCTGAGCTCGACGAGCAGCGCATCGGTGTCCACCACCCGCCCCCGTGACACGTTCACCAGCAGGGCACCGTCGGCCATCCTGGCGAGGAAATCCTTGTTCACCAGGCCCTCGGTCTCCGGGGTCAGCGGCGTAGCCAGGACAACAACATCCGCTCGCGGCAACATCTCCGCAATTTCGGAAACCGGCCTGACGCCGGGGCGGGCGCTCCGTGCCACCCGGCTGATCTCCACCTCGAACCCGGCGAGCCGGCGCTCGATCGCGGCGCCGATCGAGCCGTACCCGACGATCAGCACCCGGGCGTCAGCCAGCCCGGTCGACCAACCCGATGCCCAGCGGCCCTCGCCCCCCGCCCGGACGAAGTCCGGCAGCCGGCGCCGGGCGGCAAGCGTGAGCGCCACGGCCAACTCGGCGGTGGCCGCGTCGTGCACGCCCCGGCCGTTGGCCAGGATCAGGCCGGGCCGCAGGTACGGCAGGACATGGTCGTAGCCGGCGGTCACGGTCTGCACCACTTTGAGCCGGGGCATCCGGGCGATCGGCTCGCAGAAGCGCGGATCAACAATCCCGTACGGAACCGCATAGAACTCGACATCGTCCAGATTCTCGGGCAGGGGGTGAGTGCCGTCGTACAGCGCGACGTCCAGATCGCCGAGCTCGGCCAACGCGTCGGGGTGAGAGATCAAGTAGCGCACGGCGACAATCATGCCTTTTGAGCTGCTCAGCGCGGTGGTGGTGAGGGCGTCCTGCACCTGCCCGAGCAGCTCCAGCAACGAGCCAGCGGTGTCGGCAGCCGCTCGGCCTAGCCCGCAGTGAGCGGATGCGGGTCCGGCACCCGTGGGTGTGCGCGCCCTGTCTGAAGTATGAGTGGGCGGACCAGACGAAGCCCGGACGAATTGGTGTGAGCAGTAGTTGACGGCGATCCGCTGCCCGGTGAACAGGCGGCGCCGCGCACTACTGTTGCCCCGCATGACCCACGTCGAGATCGAGATCACCGCGGAGCTGGTCCGGGATCTGGTATGCGACCAGCACCCCGATCTCGCTGATCGCCCGGTTCGGTTAGGCGCGTGTGGATGGGACAACCAGCTGTGGCGGCTCGGTGTCTTCATCGATCCTCGGCCCGCCAACACCGTCCCTGAGCTGCATGACCAGCTTGGAAAAGGCTCATTGGTGCAGCAGACCCTATTCCGTGGCCGAGATCGTGCTCTGGCTCAGGGATGACCTCCAGGACGCAGCCTCGCCGGCCATCCGATCACGCGATGGAGAGAGAGACGTTATCTGCGCTGTCGCCACTTCGGCAGGCCGGCCGCGAAACGAAACACGAAATACACGAACGTCGCCGCCAACAGCCCCCACCGCATCACCTCGGATAGGCGGTCGGGAAACACCACGAAGCACAACAGGGCGACGGCACCGATCTGCATTGCTGCGGCGAGGAGTTCACGGCCGGGAGTCGAAGCCGGACCGAGGCTCATGAGGTCGGCAGCAAGGCTCCGTTTTGCTTGGGGCCTGCTTGTCTGTTCGTTGTCTGCCCATCTCGTCATGGTTCAACAATCCCCAGTGCTGGACATGGTCGGGCAGACACGGGTGTCATCTGTCAAATGACATCTGTCATCAACACCGAGGATGCTCGATGACGAGCCCGGGTCCGGACGAGGCCACGGGGATCGGCAGCTCGTCCCTGTGAAGCGGCCCGAGTAAGACTCTGGTCACCAGGGGTTGCTGTCTCCCTTCTTCAGGAAGCGTACTGCGAGACACCTTATCGGTTAATCGGCAAGCTAACCAAGTGCCCCACAAATACGTGAACAGCATTTACAGCTGCCCGGAATTTATTCGATGAACACCTTCACGGAGTCGGCCAGCCCGTCGTTTCGGTTGATGCCGACGAAGAATTCGCTCCCCACATGGGTAACGTCTTCGATCTCGTCGGTTAAGTTGTTCCCCGGAATTCCGATGTCGCTCTCCACATCGCCTCCAGACCAGTTGTACTGGTACACCCAGTTCCACCCGGTAGCGGGCGTTGAGGTGTTGATTGACTTGGTGTTCCAGATGTAGTTCTCAGAGCAGTCGATGCCTTGGTCGGAACGATTATCGTGACTCGTCAGGTTGCTCTTCACCAGCGTCCATCCACTCGTAAGCGCACCGGCGCCGGGGTGGGTCCACAGGCTACCCAACCGTCGGGCAGCATATTTGCCGGCTCCGCCGGCCGCCGTCGCGCTGTAGCAGAGGCCGCTGATGTTGCCTATCGGTAGACGCACTTCCCCGGTTGCGCCAAAAGATCCATCGGCGTTCAGGCGCACGATTGTCACCTTATCGCTCAGAAACGCGGATTGGCTCCCCTGGGTGGCGATCAAGGCCGGGCCCTGGCCCAGATAGTTCGGATTGTAGGCGAGGTCGTTACCGTGGCCGAGTGTGGGCATGGAGGTTGGCGCCCCGGCGCAGACCCAGCTAGTGCCGTCCCAGGTTGAGCCGTCGCGCAACCACCTGGACAGGACAGGCTCCGCGCCGGCTGCCTTTGTGAAAACGATGTAGAGTTGGCCGCCTGGCCCTGCCACCATGCCTTGCATGACCGTGCGACCCGCCTTGCACGCACTGCTGTTCGGGATGTTCAGCCGTTCCGCCCCGCTCCTGTCCGTAGCAGCGTAGGCAGACGCTGCCGGGGCAATAGCGATTCCAATTGAGAGTGTGAGCACGGACGCGATGCTTGATATCTTATTCACTTCGGCCTCTCTCCTCTAGGGGTAAGATGAGAGCAGCGTATCAATTGATGTCAAATTTTTATGTTGCATTGTTGTGGTAGCGAGCCGCGTTCGCATACCGAGCCCTTTCCAACCTGATGTTGCTGGTCAGGCTGCTAGGCGGGGGGCCGTAGATCGATGAGGGCGAGGCTCCAGGTAAGACAGCAAATCGACCAAAACCCGATGCCCCAACACGGGAGCCTCGCCTGTGCTGTCCTACCCTCCACGATCTCGTTGTCCAGCCGTACCCTGAACCACCTGGCCGATCGCATCAGTGCGGCCCTGGCCGAACTGGCCTTCCCGCTGACGGCCGTCGTGGTCGGACTCACCCTGCTCGACGGGCAACTCGACACGAGCCAGTGGACCGGCCTGATGCTGGTACTGGCCTCGGTGTTCCTGCTCGCGCTGCACGAGAACCGCAGTTCGCGCCCAGCGGCCCGAGGACCGTGGCTGGACGCCCGCCTACCAGTCCTGACATTCTGCATCCCGGCGCCTACGAGATCGGCCCAGCGGCTTCCGAATGGCTCCTCGGCTGGGGCGAACGCACTCTCGCGCAGGGGGAGGCGCTCAATCCCCTCGGCTACCACGTCGGCACCGTCTGGGCCCCTTCGACACCGCCTTCCTCGCCTGGGGGCTTCGCCACTACGGCTTCGACCAAGAGGCAGGACGCATCGCCGAGGGGGGGACATCATGGAGTTTCCGGCGCCGCGTCGCCGACCGAGCGCGTGGCACAAGGCGCTGGTGCTGGCCACGGACCGACTGCCGCACCGCGCGATGGGCCGCCCGGCCCCCTGTCGGGGTGGGGACGGGCGGCCCTGTCGCCCTGACCGGTCCGGCATCGGCATGACATCCGGCCTGGACCCTGTCCGGCAGGGGTTCCATGCGGGTCCAGAGATGCCGCCCTCGCGGAACGCCGGGCCGCTTGCCGGAGGCACCCCCGTCACCGAGGTGCCGTCCGGCGTCAGCGGGTGTAGAGGACCTTGGTGCCTCCCGCGTTGACGGCGGAGACGGAGTTGACCCCGGACAGGTTGGGCACCTGCAGGTTCCGCCAGCCCGCGTTGCTCGCCGCCTCGTGCACGCGGCCGTTGTTGACCGTGTAGACGATTCTCGTGCCGTCCGCCAACGAGATGGCGGACAGACCGCTCCCGTAGATGGGGCTACCGTTGTACCCCACGGCATACGGCGTCCAGTTGCCGCTTCCGGCCTCCCACACCGCGCCGGCGCGGATCGTGTACAGCACCGTGCCGCCGTTATAGGGAATGGCCGACAGCGCCGACACACCACTCAACGTGGGGACTCGCAGGTTTCGCCAGCCGGCGTTGCTACCGGCCTCGTACACGTAGCCGTCCCGCATCGTGTAGACGATCCGCGTGCCGTCGGCCCGCAGCACCGCGCTGACCGCGTCCGCGTAGATCGGGCTTCCGTTGTATCCCACCGCGTACGGCCGCCAGTCGACGCTGGACGACTCCCACACCGCGCCCGCGCGGATCGTGTAGAGAACGGTCCCGCCGTTGAAGGCAATCGCCGACACGGCGGAGACGTTGTCGAGGTTCGGCACCCGCAGGTTCCGCCACCCGGCGTTGCTCGCCGCCTCGTACACGTACCCGTCACGCACCGAGTAGATGATCTTCGTGCCGTCCGCGCGCTGGACCGCGCTCACCTTCGATGCCACGATCGAGGCCACCGGAAGTGGCTGCCAGCCGGAGTTGTCCGCTGTCTCGTACACCTGCGTGTTCGACGCGGGCGGGGTCGTGCCCGCGTACTGGTTGTAGTAGTTCGTCGCGTAGCTAATCCGCGTCGACTCGTGACAGGTTCCGCAGCGCTCGTAAAGGTCCTGGAACGCGACGGTCGCGTCGGCAATCGTGCTCGACGCCCGCAACTGCGCCAGCCCGTAGCCCGAGATGTTCGTCAGCTCCCACCAGATGAAGCCGAGCTGCGCGTTCAGGCTCCACACGTTCTGGCCGGTCACCGCCGCGTACCAGGTCGCGTTGGCGTTCGCGGTCGTGTCCCAGCGGCCGCCGGTGCTCCACTGCGCGATCCCGCGGCCAGGACCGCCGGCCTCCTGCGCCAGCGGGTTGATGTTGGACTCCTGCGCTAGGTTTCCCAGAATGCCCGCGGTCTGTTCCGCGGTGAGTCCCTTGCTGACGAAGAAGTCCCACGCGGTCCTGGAGTTGTCGGCGGCGCGTGCCTCACCGGGGAAGCCGATCCCGGATACGACGATGAGCCCTGCTAGGGCCAGCAGACCAACGCGCCGCAGTAGCGCGTTCGGCAAACGATTCATGGTGTGTCCCACTCGTCTCGGTGTCACCGGGTGTAGAGGATTTCCGTGCCGCTGGCGTAGATGGCGGAGACGGCACCGACTCCGCCTAGGTTGGGCACCCGCAGGTTCCGCCATCCCGCGTTGCTTGCCGCCTCGAACACCGCGCCGTCGCGCACCGTGTAGACGATCCGCGTGCCGTCGGGCCGATGGAGCGCGCTCACCGCATTCGCGTAGATGGGACTTCCGTTGTACCCCACGGCGTACGGCCGCCAGTCGACGCTGGAGGCCTCCCACAAGGCGCCCGCGCGGATCGTGTAGAGCGTCGTGATCCCGTTGCGGGAAATGGCCGACACGACTGCCACGCTGTCCAGGTTGGGCACCCGCAGGTTCCGCCATCCCGCGTTGCTTGCCGCCTCGAACACCGCGCCGTCGCGCACGGTATAGACGATCCGTGTGCCGTCGGACCGCAGCACCGCGCTGACCGCGTCCGCGTAGATCGGACTTCCGTTGTACCCAACGCAGAACGGAACCCAGTCGCCGCTCGCGCATTCCCACAACGCGCCCGACCGGATCGTGTAGAGCACGACCCCGCTGCCGACGGCAATCGCCGAAATCGCCGACACGCCGGCCAGGTTGGGCACGCGCAGGTTGCGCCAACCCGCGTTACTCGCCGCCTCGTACACGTACCCGTCACGCACCGAGTAGATGATCTTCGTGCCGTCCGCGCGCAGGACCGCGCTCACCTTCGACGCCACGATCGAGGCCACAGGAAGCGGCTGCCAGCCGGAGTTGTGCGCCGTCTCGAACACCTGCGTGTCCCCCGCGGGCGCGTCACCGCCAAGGAACGCCAACGGGTTGATGCGCCTGCCAGAGGGGTCGTTCATGTGCCAGTGCAGGTGCGGGCCGGTCGAGGAGCCCGAGCCCGGCGCGCCCGGGTAGCCGCCGGACAACCCGACGATGTCGCCCATCGCGACCCGGGTGCCGTTCGCCACGACGAACCCGGACAGGTGCAGGTACTGGGTTTTGTAGCCGTTGTCGTGGTGGATGACCGCCGTGTAGCCGCCGGTGCCGTTGTCGGGGTCGTTGTAGACCACACCGCCGCCCGCCGCGGGCAGTCGGGTGCCGACGGGCATGCCATAGTCAATTCCGCCGAGCGAGCCGCGTGCCAGGTGCCCCTCCCACGTCTCCGTGATCGGGTACCCCGTGAAGGGGTTGTAGAACCCGGGCACGGCCGCGGCCGCCACCCCAGTCCCCACGGTCACGCCTGCGACGGCGACCGCGCCCGCTGTCGCCGTCACACGCAAGAAAGTCCGCCTATCGATCCCGTCCATGCCCACCACCTGGGTCCCAATGTGTTCACGGAATATCCGGGGACGAAACTAGGAAGCGACAGTCTGCGATACATCGGTTGTTCGACCGATGGCCGATCGACGCGACGACGGGTGCGCCATCCGGGACCTGCCTGGTCCGCGACACCCTCCGCCCTCCCGCCACTCACCGTAGAGAGTGACGGCGCGGCGATCATCGCCGCCGGAGACACCGCCGTCGGCTCGCTCTGCAGCGGCGCTCTGGTCCGACATGGTCACCGCGGCCTCCGCGCAGGTCGCAGTCGGCTATGACACCTATGGCGAGTACGTGCGAATGGAGGCCAGATGGCAGACGAGGAGCAGTTGAGCGCCGTGATCGTCGATGACCACCCAGCCGTGCTGGCCGGGGTGACCCACTGGCTGTCCTGCGGAACACCGCCGATACGGGTGGCCGCCTCG
>NZ_JBFAVI010000250.1:0-7140 GCF_040679695.1 Micromonospora sp. NPDC052213 | reverse complement strand
GTGCCCCACGCCGTCCAGGAGCCGCCACTCGTAGGGCGCCACCACGTATCGGCCTGAGCCCTGGGCGGTGCGCGGCAGGGACGCCTGGTCGAGCGACGAGGTCAGCCGGCGCGGCGGAGGCGGCGGAGCATGCCGTCGAGGTCCTGGACGAAGAGTTCGTGCCGGAAGTAGTGGCCCCCGGGAACCTCGCGCCACTCGTGGGGGATGCCGGCCCGGGCGAGAGCCGCCCGGAACTCGCGCTGGCCGGCCAGCACCTGGGTCTCGTTGACCGTGTCGAACCAGTTGACCGGGTCGGGCGAGGTGCCGGCGGCGAGGAACACGCGCTTGTTGTGGTAGCTGCCGATGCGCTGGACGGGGTTGTCGGCGCTGACCCGTGCCTCGTCCCACAGCGGTGCGCCGTAGACCGTGCCGCCGCCCAGGTCCAGCGCCGCCGAGGTGGCGTTGGCCCAGTGCACGACCAGGCCGAAGTCCCGGCGCAGGCTGGCCGGGCCGGAGTGTGAGCTGACCGAACAGAAGTGGCCGTAGTACTTCGCGGCGTACTTGAGGGCGCCGAACCCGCCCATCGAGAACCCGGCGACCGCGCGTCCGTCGTACTCGGGGAACGTGCGGAAGTTCGACTCGATCCACGGCAGCAGTTGCGCCATGTGGAAGGTCTCCCAGTTGCGGGGGCCGGTGTTGCTGTGCACCGGGTTCGAGTACCAGCCGGTCGAGGCGTCCGGCATGACGACGATGATCTCCCGGCCGGCGGTGAGGTTGACGATGTTGTCCTGCAGGTGGAAGGTGCGGAAGTCGGCTCCGCCGCCGTGCAGGAGGTACAGCACCGGATAGCGCCTGCCGCTGGTGTGGTAACCGTCGGGCAGCAGGACGTTGACCGCCGGGTCCCACTCGATGGCGGCGGTGGCGAAACGGTAGTACTGCAGCCGGCCGGGGTTCTCGTTGCGGTCGACGATGTGCAGGCCGTGGCCGTCGACAGCGGCGACCGCGGGGGACGACGCGGAGAACGCCCCGGCGAACGCTCCGGCGGCGGCGACTCCCGCCGTGCCGGCCAGCAGTCGCCGGCGGCTCACTCGACGACGAACGTTGCCACTGTCGCTCATGGTTTCCCTCCACTGCCGGGGCCGCGTCGACCCGGCGTGACGACTGGTGCGCGCCCGCCTCCGTCCGGCGGGCTCACGCCGACGCGACGAACTGACTGACGTGGTACGCGGTGCTCCGGTTGTCGGGCGTCCTGGTCCACTTCGACACCATCAGGTGCAGGTCGTTGGCCCGGCGGCTGGACCACGGGTGGATGAACCCGCCGTAGAGCCCGGGCTCCTGCCACGGCGTGACCTGGACCTTCTCCGCCGTCCAGACCTGGTCCGGCCCGCCCGCCGTGCGGGTGACGATGCAGCCGGTGGCGCAGTTGAGGTAGGACATCACCCAGGTGCCGTCGGCGAGCCGCCGCACCGACGGCTCGCCGAACCGGCCGGTGAGGATCGGGGTGCACGGGCGGCCCCAGCCCCAGTTGCTGCCGTTCCAGCCCCAGCCCTCGTAGGACTCGGGGTAGAAGAGCCGGTCCCAACGGACGCGACGCAGCATCATCGGGCCGTCCTGCCGGCCCGAGCGCACCGAGAAGACGTACACCCAGTCTCCGTCGCGCTGCATCGTCCACATCTGGAAGGGGTCCGTGTTGGCGCCGTCGTTCCACCACTTCAGCGGCGTACGGACGAAGTCGTTGCCGTTGTCGCTGTAGGCCAGCCCCGCGTAGCGCGACCGCCAGTGCGGCCCGGCGGGGCCGGCGGAGTTCCAGTTCTCGATGCTCATGTACGAGATGAGCTGGCGGCCGGTCTCGGGGAAGCTGATGCCGTCGTTGGGGATGACGGTCACCTCCCAGAGGCCGTCGATACCGACACCGTTGTGGCCGTTGTGCATCAGCTCGGGAGCCCGCCCGTTGCCGGCGACCCGGGCGGCGCTGTCGAAGACGATCCCACCGCTCGCCCCGGGGTGGACGGAGGAGCGCAGCATCACCGGTGAGCGCCAGTCGTTGGGCAGCGGCGGGCCCTCCGGCCACGGCGTGTTGAAGGTGTCGCCGAACAGGTAGCCGATGGAGCCGTTCTCCAGCACGTACGGTATGCCGAGGTCGGTGCCGGCGACCTGCCACCGGTGGTTGGTGTCCAGGTCGGCGCCGGTGAGGCGCTTCTTCCAGTAGGCGGCCTGGGCCGCGCCGGGGGCCAGGGTCGGCGCGACCGCGGCGGCCGCGCCGACCACGGCGACCTTTCCGAGCAGTGAGCGGCGGTTGATCGTCATGACCGTCCTTGTCGCGGGCGTGCGGCGGGCAGGGCGGAGAACTGCGGCGCCGGAACGGACGCCAGTCTGATCAAGCGATCTTCATCGATGTAAGGCTGCAAACTACGGCCACCGGCCGGCGGAGTCAAGCACGCTCCACCGCCGAAGGATGTTTGCGGGGCGCTAGTGACACCCTGCCGGAAACTTTCGTCGACCCATTGACAGGCGTCACGGCGCTTCTCCAGACTCGCGGCCATCGGAGCCCCGAACGCCCGCGCTCCGAGCACCGTCCCGACCGACCGGCGGGCCGGCGCGACCGCGGATCGCGCAGCCCGTCCCCGCAGCCGCCGCCACCGCAGCGAGGAGCCGTCAGTGCGTACCGTAGGCATCGTCCGTCGACTGGGCGTGGCGCTCGTGGCCGCCGTGGTGACGTGGGCGGCGCTGGCCGTGGTGGCGGGCGTACCCGCCGGCGCCGCCGCGCCCACCTTCAAGGCCCCGTTCCCGTGCGGGCAACGGTGGACCTACAGCCACCACAGCAGCGAGGTCCGCCAGGCGCTGGACTTCGTCCGGGC
This sequence comes from Micromonospora sp. NPDC052213, assembly GCF_040679695.1. NCBI lineage: Bacteria > Bacillati > Actinomycetota > Actinomycetes > Micromonosporales > Micromonosporaceae > Micromonospora > Micromonospora sp. NPDC052213. The sequence continues at coordinate 4,303 of NZ_JBFAVI010000250.1, read as the reverse complement.
CGACGGCGGGGTCACCGGCGGCACCCCCGTCCTCGCCTCGGCAGCCGGCACCGCCTACCGCTACTCGCAGCCCAGCGGCGCGGGCAACTACATCGCCATCGAGCACGGCGGCGGATGGAAGACCTACTACTTCCACCTCGCCGCCTACTCGGTGGCCAACGGCGCGACAGTCGCCCAGGGCCAGCAGATCGGGCTGACCGGCAACACCGGCAACTCGTCCGGCGCGCACATCCACTACGAGCAGCTGTACAACGGCGTCGGGCAGACCATCGTCATCAACGGCATCTCCCTCGCGCCGTATCCGGGCTCCTACCACCAGCGCTACCTCACCAGCGACAACTGCGGTCGCCCCGCCGAGCCCGTCGCCGGTCGGGCGTTCGTCTCCGGCGACGGGCAGCACGTCGTGGCGGTGGGTGCGGCGGGGTCGTTGGTGAATCTGTCGTGGTCGCCGGGTGCGGGACTGGTGCGGGCGGACTGGGGCGGGGGCCCGCTGACGGGCAAGGCGGTCGGATATTCGCACGCCAGCCAGCAGCACGTGTTCGCGCGGGGGAGCGACAACACGTTGCGGCACTGGTGGTTCGGGCCGGGCATGGCCTCTCCTGGCATGGACGACTGGAACACGGTCGGGCGGGTGACGTCGAATCCGACCGGCTTCGCGTACGGCAGTCAGCAGCACGTGTTCTACCGCAATCCGGAGGGGAACCTGGAGCACCGCTTCTACGACCTGAACACGGGTCAGGTCGCCGGTGGGGTGTGGCCGGGTGGTGGGTTCGTGGGGAATCCGTACGCGTTCGTGCATCGGGACCAGCAGCACGTCTTCGCCCGCACCGCCTCGGGTGGCCTCATCCACTGGTACTGGTGGCCGGGCATCAACCCCGCTACGGACAACTGGGGTGTGACCTCGGGTGTGGCGTCGGACCCGACCGGGTTCTCCTACGGCGGAAACCAGCACCACGTGTTCTTCCGCAACGCCGACGGCGGGTTGCAGCATCGGTTCTTCGACGATCCGTCCGGCACGCTCAACGGTGGTGTGTGGCCGGGTGGTGGGTTCGTCGGTAACCCGCACGCGTTCGTGCACCGCGATCAGCAGCACATCTTCGCCCGGACGGCATCGGGGGACCTGGTCCACTGGTACTGGTGGCCCGGGATCAGCCCGGGCGTCGACAACTGGGGCGCCCTCGGTGTGGTGACCGACGACCCGGCGGGCCTGTCGACCCCGAACCAGCATCACGTGTTCTACCGGACGACGAACGGCACCCTCGAGCACCGCTTCATCGACGACACCACCGGCCGACTCGCCACCGACAACTGGGGCGGAGCGCTGTAGGGAACCGGCCGGGACGTCTCCGGCCCGACCCGGTCACCCTGCTCAGACGTCGACGACCAGGCGCATCGTGACGGTGTCTCCGACCACGAGCCCTTCGGCCTCGCGCACCCCGGCCTTCACCGGCACGAGGTAACGCCCGTCCTTGGGGAACAGCGACGTCCGCCACCCGGTGCCCCCGATCCGGGCCGTCACCGGGATCATGCCCCAGCCGTAGCTCACGGACGCGCAGGTCGCGTTCAGCTCGCGGGAGTCGTCCTCCGGCACGGTGACGAAGTGCCAGGGCGCGGGGCCCCTCCAGAAGAACATCTCGCCGTTGAACTCCACGTCCATCGGCTCAGCATAGGACCGCGAACTCGTGCGGCGGCGGGCCGAGGCTGCCGGTGACGGCGTCGCGACGGCAACCCGGCCCGGCCACGCCTACCAGGGGCGGAGTGTCACCGGCAGCGCCACACCACCGGGACGGCCCGGGGACCGCCGACCGACCCGCCACCCGCGACGAGGCGACCCTCCCGACTGATCGCCACGGCGTAGTTCGACATGACGGTGTCGTGGTCGTGCAGGTCCGGCAGCGTCACCATGCCCTGGTGGCTGGCGAGCAGTCCCTGCCCCTCCCGGCTACCGACGAGCCAACCGTCGGCGCTGACGCCGCGACCGCCCATGCGCATCTCGGGGAAGGTCTGGACCTCGCCGGTGCGCAGGTTCCACCGCGTCGGGACGAGTCGGTGCACGCCCATGTCGCGACGGCGTAGGTGACGACGAGGGCCCTCGTCGGGTCCGTCGGTCTGCCCGCTGCCCGCCCGCTCAGCTCCCGGACAGCGCGGCGCGCGACGCCGCGACGATCGCCTCCACCCCGATCCCCGCCTGGTCCATGAGCTGGCTCGACGTCCCGGAGGTGGGCAGGCCGCGGACGGCCAGGTGCGTCACCCGCACCGGCTCGGCGAGGTCGGCCAGCGACTCCAGCACCGCCGAGCCGAGGCCACCCTCCGGGTAGTGGTCCTCCACCACCACCAGCCGGCCGCCGGTGACCCGGACGGCGTCCAGCAGCCGCTGCCGGTCCAGCGGCTTCACCGAGTACAGGTCGATCACCCGGGCCGCGACGCCCTCGCCCGCCAGCCGGTCCGCGGCGGCGAGGCAGTTGTGCACCGTCACCCCGGCCCCGACCAGCGCGACCCGGTCGTCGTCGCCGCCGCGCAGCAGCTTGCTGCCGCCCACCGGGAAGTCCTCGTCGTTGCCGTACAGGACGGGGTACGCGCCCCGGGTCGTCCGCAGGTAGGTGATGCCCCCGCAGTCGACCATCTCCCGCACCAGGGCCGCGCAGGACACGGCGTCGCTGGGGTAGAGGACGGTCGACCCGTGGACGGCGCGCATCGCCGCCAGGTCCTCCAGCCCCATCTGCGAGGGGCCGTCCGCCCCCACCTCCACCCCCGCGTGCGAGCCGGACAGGGCGATGTCGGCCCCGGAGATGCCGGCCATCCGGATGAAGTCGTACGCGCGGGAGAAGAAGGCCGCGAAGGTCGAGGCGAAGGGCCGGTACCCGCGTACCTGCAACCCGACCGCCGCGGCGACCAGCTGCTGTTCGGCGATGAACATCTCGAAGAACCGGTCGGGATACTCCCCGGCGAACCGGTCGGCGCGCGTCGAGTCGCTGACCTCGCCGTCCAGCGCGACCACGTCCGGCCGGGCGCCCAACGCGCGCAGCGCGTCGCCGTAGGCGTTGCGGGTGGCGACCTTCGCCCCCCGGTCGTACCGGGGCAGCTCCGGTGGCGTGCCGGCGGGAGCGGCGGGCGGCGGAGCGGCCTCGGGGCGTGGGCCGGTGACGCGGATCTGGCGTACGCCGCCGAGCGCGTCGACGGCGCGGTCGGCCAGGTCGGGCTTGAACGGCTTGCCGTGCCAGCCCGGCTTGTTCTCGACCTCGGGTACGCCCTTGCCCTTCACCGTCCGGGCGAGCACCACGGTCGGGCCCGTCGCCTGCCGGGCGCGGCCCAGCGCCTCGTCGACGGCGGCGAGGTCGTGACCGTCGACGACGACCGCCCGGCAGCCGAACGCCTCGACCCGCCGCCGGTAGGTGTCCAGGTCCCATTCCAACTCGGTCGGCCCCCGCTGCCCGAACCGGTTCACGTCCACGATCGCCGTCAGGTTGCCGAGCCCGTAGTGGCTCGCCTTGTCCAGCGCCTCCCAGATGGAGCCCTCGGCCGTCTCGCTGTCCCCGCACAACACCCAGACGTGGTACGGCAGCCGGTCGAGGTACCGGCCGGCCAGCGCGATCCCGACACCGACGGGCAGCCCCTGGCCGAGCGCGCCCGTGGCCACGTCGACCCAGGGCAGCGCCGGCGTCGGGTGCCCCTGCAGGCGCGAGCCGAACTGGCGGTAGGTCTCCACCAGTTCCTCGTCGCTGATCACCCCGACCGCCTTGAAGACCGCGTACAGCAGCGGCGAGGCGTGGCCCTTGGAGAAGATCAGGTGGTCGTTGGCGCGACCGCCCGGATCCGACCAGTCGTAGCGCAGGTGCCGGGTGACCAGCACGGCGAGCAGGTCCGCGGCGGACAGGCTGGAGGTCGGGTGACCGGACCCGGCCCGGGTGCTGCACCGGATCGCGTCCACCCGCAACTGCGCGGCGAGCTCGCCCAGCTCGGTGATCTCGTCGGCGCGGATGCGCTCTGCTTCCATCGTCACCGGCATCGCCTCCAGCGATCGGCCTTCCCCGGCCCGGTGCTGCCGGACCGCCCGGCCCACGGCCGGGCAGCCCCCGCCGGCCTGCTCCCCGTACCGTAGCCAGGAAACCGGCCCGGCGTCCGGCAACCACCGATCTGCCCCGAGGGGTCGTCGGCGGCCGACCGGGCGGCCGCCGGGAGGCAGGACTATCCGGCGATCCGGCTGCCTCGGCGGAACCGGGTCGCGTGGGTGTTGCACCAGTGGCTGGCCCACTCGGCGAACGACTCGTTCAGCCACAGGTCGTTCCACCAGCGCATGGTGACC
>NZ_JBFAVI010000249.1:0-7194 GCF_040679695.1 Micromonospora sp. NPDC052213 | reverse complement strand
ACGACCTGTGGTCGTGATGGGCGCTCGCACGGTATGACCGGCGGCGGCGGGCGATACCCACCCCCGTAGGCGTCGCCCGCTCGCGCCGCCGGTCCAAACAGGTGGCCACCGTCCCCCAACGGTGTTGTTCCACCCGTCCCCTGCGCCTCGCTCGGTGCACGGATCTGATCGATCCGCCGCTCCCCCGAACGTTTCCGAGCGTGGCGCGGTGCAATAAAGTTAGTTCGCCCGGATTCCCGATTCAAGCTGGATCGGCTGTCTCGCCGGTCACAGCACCCGGTGTCCCACCCGGATGTCGCCGCCTCGGTCCTCCGTCGTCCAACAGCGGATACCCGTCGGCCATTCCCCCAAACACGTCAGGCGTCCTCACGATCCGGGGATTCCGTACGGAAGAAGTTGCTGGGCCGGCCGTCGCGGAGCTGCTCCTGGTAGATCAGGTTCAGCTTGCGATCGTCGAAGGTGCGGAACCACTCGTCCCAGGTGATCTCGCGTATCCGGCTGCTCTCCCGGTAGCCCGGGATGTTGAACGTGAGCACGCCGGCCCGGCCCTCCCGCTCGGTGCCCGCGATCGTCGCCGGCTTCGCGCCGCGCTCCTGCGCCCAGCGCCGGATCACGTCGTGGTTCGCGGTGACCAGACTGCGGCCGGGGCGCTCGGGCCGGTCGGCGGTCGAGGTGATCACCTGCGAGGAACGCACCGACCGCGAGGAGGCGCGGCCGGCCCGGACCGGGGTCGCCTTCGTCGCCGTACCGCCGCGTGCCAAGCCGGCCCGCGACGACGCCGGCGCGGACTTCCTCGCCGCCGTGGTCTTCCGGGCCGGCGCGGCCTTCTTCGCGGGCGCGGTCTTCTTCGCCGCCGCCTTCTTGGCGGGGGCCGCCTTCTTGGCGGGAGCCGCCTTCGCGGCGGCCTTCCGGGCCGGGGCCTTCTTGGCCGGCGCGGTCTTGTTCGCGGCCTTCGCCCGGCTCGGGGCGGCCTTGCCCGCGGCCCGGCCGGCAGCCGCCTTCTTCGTGGCGGCGGCCCGGCCGGCAGCCGCCTTCGTCCCCGTCGCGCGGCCGGCGGGCCCGGTGCTGCGGCGGGCGGCGCCACCCGCGGGGCGCTCCGCACGCAGGGTCCGCACCAGCGTCTTCACCAGTTCCGGCTTGCGCAGCGCGGAGATCCCGGAGACCCCGCGCCGGCGCAACTGCCCCCGGATCTCGTCCACCTTCATCCGCGAGATGTCGGACTCGGAGATCCCCGGCGTGTTCGGGGTCTGGTTGCCCGCCTGCCGTTTCGTCCTGGTCGCAGTCCCGCCGCGACCTGAGCTGTTCCGCTGAGCCATGGGACGCTCACGCTCCTCGACAGTTGGTCCTCGGCGCGCGGCGGGTCCCAAGTGCCGCGCCGCGCGGTGCGGCATACCCGTCAGGACCGGTCCGAACCTCCCGCCGGGGCACCCGCACCGGGAGCGCCGCCTCCGGTGCCGGCGGTCCCCGCGCCGGCGGCGGCCGGGGACGGCTCGAAGAGGTGCGCGAACGCCGCGAGGTTCGCGGTGGATTCGCCCCGCTTGACCCGCCACTCCCACTCCCGGCGGATCGAGCTGCCGAAGCCGATCTCCAGCATCGTGTCGAAGGACTCGTCGGAGTACGTCAGCACCGCGCCGAGCAGCCGGTCCAGCTCGTCGGCGTCGACCCCCGCCGGGTTGACCCGGCCGGTCAGGTAGACGTCGCCGACCGCGTCGACGGAGAAGGACACGCCGTACATCCGGGCGTTGCGTCGCAGCAGCCAGGCCCACAGCTCCTCGCGCCGCTCGTCCGGCTGGCGCATCACGAACGCCTCGATCCGCAGCGCGTGTTCACCGACGATCAGGTTGCAGACCGTCTTCAGCTTGTGGGTGCCCGGCAGCGTGACCGCGTACGAGCCCGGGCCGGTCGACTCCCAGGCCAGCTCCCGCTCGTCGCAGACCGCCTCGATCAGGGCCGCCAGATCGTCCTTCGCGCTCATCGGCCCACTCTACGGCCGCCCACGCCCCGGCACGGGAGTGGCGGCGGACGGCCCGCCACCGGCGACCGGGCCGGTCACCAGGAGCAGGACATCGCCGCGTCGCCGGCCAGCTCGGAGGCGAGCCGGGCCCGGTGGTCGGCGATCGCCTCGCCGTAGACGGCGAGCAGCCCCGAGGCCGTCCGCTGCCAGGAGAACGCGCGGGCGTGCCGGGCCGCGCCCCGGGACAGCTCGGCCCGGCGTAGCCGGTCGGGCAGCAGGCGGCCGAGCGTACGGGCCCAGTCGACCGGGTCGTGGCCGTCGACGAGCAGGCCGCTGACCTGGTCCCGGACCGCGGTCACCAGCCCGCCGACGGCGGCGGCCACCACCGGCGTGCCGCAGGCCTGGGCCTCCAGCGCCACCAGCCCGAAGGACTCGTTGTGCGACGGCACCGCCACCAGGTCGGCCGCCCGGTACAGGGCGGGCAGGTCGTCGCCCGTCTGCGGCGGCAGGAACCGCACCCGGTCGGCGACGCCGAGCGAGGCGGCCAGCTCCATCAGGGCGGTCGGCCGGTCCAGGCCGCTGCCGCTGGGGCCGCCACAGATCACCACGGTCACCTCGTCGGCGAGCGCCGGGTCGCGCTCGCGCAGCGCGGCCACCGCGCGGACGAGCACGTCCGGGGCCTTCAGCGGCTGGATGCGGCCGACGAAGGCCACCACGTACCCGGTGGCGGGCAGCCCGAGCCGGCGGCGGGCGGCGCGCTTGTGCCCCTCGGGGGCGGGGCGGAACCGGTCCAGGTCCACGCCGGGCTCGACGATCGCCACCTGGGTCGGGTCCGCGTCGTACCGGTCGATCAGGTCCCGGGCCTCGACCGCGGTGTTCGCGACGAGCCGGTCGGCCTCGGCGACCACCTGCTCCTCGCCGATGACGCGGGCCTTGGGTTCCGGCCGGTCCCCGGCGGCGAGCTGGGCGTTCTTGACCTTCGCCAGGGTGTGCGCGGTGTGCACCAGCGGCACGCCCCAGCGTTCCTTGGCCAGCCAGCCGACCTGGCCGGAGAGCCAGTAGTGGGAGTGGATCAGGTCGTAGTGGCCCGGTGGGCGGGACGCCTCGGCGCGCAGCACGCCGGCGGTGAAGGCGCAGAGCTGACCCGGCAGCTCCTCCTTCGTGAGCCCTTCGAGCGGGCCGGCGGTGACGTGCCGGACGTGCACGCCGGGGGCCGTCTCGACGACCGGGGGCAGGTCGCCGGAGGTCGCCCGGGTGAAGATCTCCACCTCGACGTCCGCCTCGGCGAGCCGCCGCGCGACCTCCAGGATGTAGACGTTCATGCCGCCCGCGTCGCCGGTGCCCGGCTGGTGCAGGGGCGAGGTGTGCACCGAGAGCGTGGCGATCCGCCGGGGGCGGGGCCACGGACGCGCACCGCGCTGACGACCCACACCGGTGTGCACTTCCGCCACGTCCGCTCCCTCTGTCACGGTTTATGCCGTCCCGCACGCCCGGCGCTTTTCGGACAACGTCCTCGCCGGATGTCATCTTCCCGATCCCGCCCCGCTGATGCGCGGGGGCGACCCCCGGGCGTGACGGACCTCATCACCGCGCCGGGGGCGCCCGGCGCGGCCGGCCGGGTGAGAATGGCCGGATGACCTCTGTCGCCGTCGTCACCGGAGCGTCCAGCGGGATCGGCGCGGCCACCGCCCGCCGGCTCGCCGCCGAGGGTTTCCACGTGCTCGCCGCCGCGCGGCGTACCGACCGGTTGGCCGGACTGATCGCGGAGATCGAGGCAGCGGGGGGCGCGGCCACCGCCGTGCCCTGCGACGTCACCTCCGACGAGTCGGTGGCCGGGCTCGCCGAGGCCGCGGCCGCTGCGCCGGGGCCGGTCACCCTGCTGGTCAACAACGCCGGCGGCGCGCGTGGCATGGACCCGGTCGAGTCCGGGTCGGTCGGCGACTGGCAGTGGATGTACGACGTCAACGTGCTCGGCACGCTGCGCGTCACCCAGGCGTTGCTGCCCGCGCTGGAGGCGTCCGGGGCCGGCACCATCGTGATCGTCTCCTCGACCGCCGGCCTCACCGTCTACGAGGGCGGTGGCGGCTACACCGCCGCCAAGCACGCGCAGACGGCCGTCGCCGGCACCCTGCGCCTGGAGTTGTGCGGCCGCCCGGTCCGGGTGGTGGAGATCGACCCCGGCATGGTGAAGACCGACGAGTTCGGGCTGGTGCGCTTCGGCGGGGACGCCGAGAAGGCGGCGGCGGTCTACGCCGGGGTCGCCGAGCCGCTGGTCGCCGAGGACGTCGCCGACTGCGTCGCCTGGTGCGCGACCCGCCCGCAGCACGTCAACGTCGACCGCCTCGTGGTGCGCCCGCTGGCGCAGGCCGCCCAGCACAAGGTGCACCGGGTCGGCTGAGCCGGGGGGCGGTCGACGATGGCGGGCACGGCGCGGCACCGGCCGCTCGGCGTGGTGACCCGGGGGACGACCAACCCCAACCGGCTCCGCCGGGTGGACAACTGGATCGTCGAGACCTGCGGGGAGGCGCTGCGCGACGCCGCCGACCCGCTGGTGGTGGACCTCGGCTACGGCGCCACCCCGGTCACCGCCGTCGAGTTGCGCGCCCGGCTCGCCGCCGGGGTCCGCGCCGACGTGCGGGTGGTCGGGCTGGAGATCGATCCCGTCCGCGTGGCCGCCGCCCAGCCCGCCGCCGACCCGCCCCGGCTGACGTTCGCCCGGGGCGGGTTCGAGCTGGCCGGGCTGCGTCCCGCACTGGTCCGCGCGTTCAACGTCCTGCGCCAGTACGACGAGCGCGAGGTGGCCGACGCCTGGCGGACGATGACCGCCGCGCTGGCCCCGGGCGGGCTGCTGGTGGAGGGCACCTGCGACGAGCTGGGCCGGCTCGGCGGCTGGGTGCTGCTCGACGCGGACGGCCCCCGGACGCTCACCCTGGCCACGAGGCTCACCACCCTGGGCACCCCGGCGGAACTGGCCGAACGGCTGCCCAAGGCGCTCATCCACCGCAACGTCCCCGGCGAGCGGATCCACGACCTGATCGGGGCGCTCGACGACGCCTGGCACGCCGCCGCCGGCTACGCCCCGTTCGGCCCCCGCCAGCGCTGGCTCCACGCGGTGTCCGCCGTACGGGCGTCGGGCTGGCCGATCCTCGACGGCCCCCGCCGCTGGCGCCACGGCGAACTCACCCTCCCCTGGCCCGCCGTCTCCCCCACCTGACCGCGCCAGCCGCCGGGGGCGCGCATCAGATGGTGCAGTTGACGAGGACGGGTTCGGGGTGGAGGGTGACGCCGAAGCGGCGGTGGACGCCGTCGCGGATCTCCCGGGCCAGCTCGACCAGGGCGGCGGTGCTGGCGGTGCCGCCGCGGTTGGTCAGGGCGAGGGTGTGCTTGCCGGAGATGGCGGTGCCCTCCGGGCCCGGGTGGCCCTTGCCGAAGCCGGCCTTGTCGATCAGCCAGGCCGCGCTGATCTTCACCATGTCCCCCGGGCAGGGCCACGACGGCGGCTCGCCCAGGTCGGCGGCGCGCTCGCGCAGCAGCTCGTACGCCGCGCGGTCCAGCACCGGGTTGGTGAAGAACGAGCCGACCGACCGGGTGTCCGGGTCGGCCGCGTCGAGCACCATGCCCTTGCCGGCGCGCAGCCGCAGCACCGTGGCCCGGGCGTCGGCCAGCGGCACCCGGTCCCCCACCTCCACGCCGAGCGCCCGGGCCAGCTCGGCGTAGCGCACCGGGCCGGACAGCGGCGAGCGGGCCAGCCGGAAGTCGACCGACAGCACCACCCAGCGGTCGCTGTACTTGAAGATGCTGGAGCGGTAGGCGAAGCCGCAGTCGGCGGCGGCGATCCGCCCGACCGTCCCGTCGACCCGGTCGTGGACCCGCACGCCGGTGATGGTCTCGGCGACCTCCTGCCCGTACGCGCCGACGTTCTGGATCGGGGTGGCTCCGGTCGAGCCGGGGATGCCGGAGAGGCACTCCAGACCGGACCAGCCGTTGGCCACGGTGGCGGCGACCAGGTCGTCCCAGGGCTCGCCGGCCTCGACGCGTACGGTGACCGTCGCGGCGTCCTCGTCGACCACCTGGAGGCCCCGGGAGCGGACCAGGACCACGGTGCCGGGGAAGCCGGCGTCGCCGATCACCACGTTGCTGCCGCCGGCGAGGACCAGGACCGGCTCGTCCCGTTCGCCCGCCTCCCGCACCGCCCGGACGATCTCGTCCGCGTCGGTGCCGGCCACGACGCGTCCGGCCGGTCCTCCCAGGCGCAATGTGGTGTATCGCGCCAGTTCGCACGTAGCGGCGGGTTCGGTGCCGGTTGTCGGCTGGGCGTAGACGTCAGACACGCCTTTCACCCTAGGCTGAGGGGTAGCCGCGGCGCCCACTGGTGGCCCGGTCACCCCCGGGAGGATGGCGATGAGCAGACTGCACGGCACGAAGGACTTCTGGATCGGTGCGCTCCGGGCGGAGGGCCCGGCGTTCGCCGCGGCCGTGGCGGAGGCGCCACCGGAGACCCCGGTGCTGTCCTGTCCCGGCTGGACCGTCGCCGACCTGACTCTGCACCTCGCCGCCATCTACCGCTGGGTGCGCTCGTTCGCGGGGGCCGGCGCGGCCACCCGGCCGCCGGGCCGGCCCGAGCGGATCGAGCCGGAGGCCGGCGTCGCCCCGCTCCGGCTCTGGCAGCAGGAGTACGACCAGCTGATGTCCCTCTTCGACGCCCTCGACCCGGAGGCCCCGGCCTGGAACTGGGCCCCCCAGCCGAAGAAGGCGGGCTTCTGGCCGCGCCGGATGGCGCACGAGACCGCGGTGCACCGCTGGGACGCCCAGCTGGCGATCGCCGCCGGTGAGCCGGTCGAGGCCAAGCTCGCCGCCGACGGCGTGAGCGAGGTGCTGGACACCTGGCTGCCCGCCGGCCGGCGCCGCACCGCCGGCCAGTGGCACGGGGTGGTGCGGCTCTCCGCGGTCGACGCCGCCCAGCAGTGGTTCCTCCGGCTGCGCGGCGAGGGGGTGGCCCTGCTGGACACCGCCACCATCTTCGACCACGACGACCACCACGCCCGGGCGCAGGTCAGCGGCACGGCGAGCGACCTGCTGCTCGCGCTCTGGGGCCGGGTCAGCTTCGACACGCTCGACGTGGCCGGCGATCCCACCCTGCTCGAGGGTCTGCGCGTCGGCTGACCTCCACGCGGAGCCGGGGCCCGAGGGCTCCGCGCGGTCCCGCCGCACGTCCGACAGTGGCCGCCCCCGGGACGGGG
>NZ_JBFAVI010000248.1:0-7327 GCF_040679695.1 Micromonospora sp. NPDC052213 | reverse complement strand
CCTGGAGCGCGTAGTCGCTGCGCGCGGAGACGTACACGTCACTGACCGGCCTGGTCCAGTACGCCCCAGCGGCGCCGGATCGCCTTGTCGGCCGCCCCGAAGGCGGCGTCGACCACCAGGCCCAGGACCAGGATCACGATCATGGTGGAGATCAGCCAGGGCGAGTCCGACAGTTCCCGGGAGTAGGTCAGCTGGGCGCCCAGCGAGGTCTGCGAGATGCCGACCACGATCAGCTCGCCGGCCATCAGGCTGCGCCAGGAGAACGCCCAGCCCTGCTTGAGGCCGGCCACGATGGCCGGCAGGGCGGCGGGCGCGATGACGTACCGGTACAGGTTCAGCCCCCGGGCGCCGAGGTTGCGGCCGGCGCGCAGCAGCAGCGGCGGCACGTAGTCCACGCCGGCGATCACGCCGTTGGCGATGGACGGCGCGGCGCCGAGCACCACCACGAAGAAGATCGCCTTCTCGCTCAGCTCGAAGAGCAGGATCGCCAGCGGGAACCACGCGATCGACGGCATGGTCTGCAGCGCGGTGATCATCGAGCCGATCGCGGCCCGCAGGATCCGTGACCGGGCCACCGCGAGGCCGAGCAGCAGGCCCACGGCGACTGAGAAGAGGTAGCCGACCGCCGCCCGGCGCAGGGTGGTGGCGAGTCCGTCCCAGAGTTGGACGCCGCTGAGCTGCCGGAGCAGTTCCTGCCCCACGGCGGCCGGGCCGGGCAGGGCGTACTCGGGCTTCCAGCCGGTCCAGACGACGACCTGCCACGCGCCGACGGCGATGCTGAGCGCGGCCAGCTTCGGCCAGGTCGCCGCCCAGAGCCGGGCGGCCCGCGGCCGGCTCTGCTCCCGGCCGGCCAGCTCCAGGGCGTCCAGCCCCGAGATCTCCGCGTCGGTACGCGGGACGGCGGCGAGGGTGTCACCGGCCATGGCGGCCCACCTCCGTACGCAGGCGGCCGGTGACCTCGGCGGCGACCGCGGCGACCTCGGGGGAGTCGATGCGTCGCGGCCGGGGCACGTCGACCGGGGTGGACCAGATGATCCGGCCGGGTCGGCTGGAGAGCAGGATGATCCGGTCGGCGAGCCGGGCCGCCTCCCGGACGTTGTGCGTCACGAAGAGCACGGTGAGCCGCCGCTCGGTCCAGATCCGTTCCAGCTCGTCGTGCAGGATGTCGCGGGTCATCGCGTCCAGCGCGCCGAACGGCTCGTCCATCAGCAGCACCGGCGTGTCCAGGGCGAGGGTGCGGGCCAGCGCCACCCGCTGGCGCATGCCGCCGGAGAGCTCGTGCGGGCGCTTGCGGCCGAAGTCGGCCAGGTGCACAGTGCCCAGCAGTGCGGCGACCCGTTCCCGACGCGCGGCCCGGGGCAGCCCGCGCAGCTTGAGCGGCACCTCGACGTTGCCCTCGACGGTCAGCCAGGGGAAGAGGGCCGGCTCCTGGAACATCAGCCCCGGCTCGACCCCCTCGCCGAGAGCGATCCGCCCGCCGCTGGGCCGGTCCAGGCCGGCCACGAGGTTGAGCAGCGTGCTCTTGCCGCAGCCGGAGGCCCCGACCAGGCAGACGAACTCCCCGGGCGCGACGTCGAGGGAGACCCCGTCCAGGGCGAGGACGGCGTTCGCCCCGCGCCCGTACACCTTGGTGACGCCGTGCAGCGCGACCGGGCCGGTCGCGCTGCGGGGCGCCGTCGTGGTCGACGTCATGGTTGGACGACCTCGGCCTTGCCCTGGCCCTTGAGCACCTCGTTGAGGTACGTCAGGTCGTAGAGCCCGTCGAGGCTGACCGGCTGGGTCAGCCCGACCGCGACGGCGTGGTCGAGTCCGGTCTTCAGCGAGGAGGCGATGGGGTCGTTGGTGAACTCCAGCGTCGGCCATGCCTGCTTGATCAGCTTGAGGTCCAGCGGCTTGCCGCTGATCTTGCCGATGTGGTCGGAGATGGCCTGCTGCGCCTCGTCGGGCTTGCCGTTGACGAACTCGTTCGCCGCCACCTGCCCCTCGACCAGCTTCTTCACCACGTCGGGGTGGGCCTTGAGGAACTTGGTGCTGACGATCAGGTTGGTGATCACGAACTTGCCGTCCGGCCAGAGGTCGCGCTCGTCGACGAGCACCTTCCCGCCGGCGTTGACCAGCCGGGAGACGAACGGCTCGGGCACCCAGGCGCCGTCGATCGCCCCGCTGCCGAACGTCTCCACCGTCTGGGCGTTCTCCTGCGGGATGATCTTGACGTCGCCGCCGCCCTCCTTGGTCGTGGTGAGGCCCTTCTCCTTGAGCCAGTGGCGGATCGCCACGTCCTGCGTGTTGCCCAGTTGCGGGGTGGCGATCTTCCTGCCCCGCAGGTGCTCGACCGACGTGATCCCGGGCTTCACCACGAGCGCGACGCCGCCGGAGGCCGCGCCGGAGACGACCCGGACGGCCTCGCCCTTGGACTTCGAGAAGGCGTTCACGGTGGGGTTCGGGCCGATGTACGTGGCGTCGAGCGCGCCGGAGAAGATCGCCTCGATCGCGGCGGGGCCCGCGTTGAAGGTCTTCGTCTCCAGCGTGACGCCGGTGCCGAGCTTCTCGGCGAAGATGCCCTTCTCCACGCCGACCACCGCCGGCGCGTGGGTGATGTTGGGGAAGTAGCCGAGCCGCAGGGTCACCGGGCCGGAGCCGCCGCCCGCGCTCTCGCTGTCGTCGCCGCAGGCGGCGGCGGTGCCCAGGGTCGCCGCGCCGACGACGGCGAGGGTGGCCAGGGAGACCGACCGACGCCAGGGGAGCCGTCTCATCGTCCATCCAATCCGCAGTATTCCTACTTAGTTGGTAGGAAGAGTGGGTCAGGTGGTGAGCTGGCGTCAAGGGCCAACCACATGACGGGACTGGTGTCTCAGCAAAGGCGACAATCTCTACCCGTTGGATGGGTTCAGCGGCCTCCGGGCCCGGCGTCGCCGCCGGCTGCCGGGACCGGCGGGCGCGCCGGTTGGTACGCCGGCCGAGGCGGCTGGCCGAAGGTCGGCGATGGCGCGGGTGCCGACGCGCTAGGGTCGATCCCGTGGCGGCGCGGAGATCGAGAATTCCAGCGACGAAGTACCCGGTCGAGCGGTTCACCCTCGACAACGGCCTGCGGGTGGTCCTGACCCCCGACCGCAGCGCCCCGGTGATCGGGGTGGCGGTGGTCTACGACGTCGGCATCCGCTCGGAACCGGAGGGGCGCACCGGCTTCGCCCACCTCTTCGAGCACCTGATGTTCCAGGGCTCGGAGAACCTGGAGAAGCTGGCCCACTTCCGGCACGTGCAGGGGGCGGGCGGCACCTTCAACGGCTCGACCCACCTCGACTACACCGACTACTTCGAGACGCTGCCGAGCAACGCCCTGGAGCGGGCGCTGTTCCTGGAGGCCGACCGGATGCGCGGCCCGCGGCTGACCGAGGAGAACCTGCGCAACCAGGTCGACGTGGTCAAGGAGGAGATCCGGGTCAACGTGCTCAACCGGCCGTACGGGGGCTTTCCCTGGCTGACCCTGCCGCCGGTCATGTTCGACACCTTCCCGAACGCGCACGACGGCTACGGCTCCTTCGTCGACCTGGAGTCGGCCACCGTCGCCGACGCCGCCGACTTCTTCCGCCGCTACTACGCCAGCGGCAACGCGGTGCTGGCCGTCAGCGGCGACATCGACGTCGCCGAGGCGACCGTGCTGGTCGAGCGGCACTTCGGCGACGTGCCGGCCCGGCCCGCGCCGGAGCGGCCCGACTTCGCCGAGCCCGACCTGACCGCGGAGCGGCGCACCTCGTACACCGACAGGCTGGCCCCGCTGCCGGCGGTGGCCGGCGCCTGGCGGGTGCCCGACCCGGTCACCGACTTCGCCGGCTACCTGCCGTACGTCGTGCTGGCCGAGGTGCTCACCGACGGCGACGCCTCCCGGCTGGTGGAGCGGCTGGTGCAGCGGGACCGGGCGGTGACCAGCCTCGGCGGTTACCTCGGCTTCATGGGCGACCCGTTCGACGTGCGGGACCCGACGGCGCTGCTGCTCCAGGCGCACCTGCCGCCCGGCGGGGACGTGGACAAGGTGCTGCGCACCATCGACGAGGAGTTGGACCGGCTGGCCACCGACGGTCTGACGGAGGGCGAGCTGGCCCGCACCCAGGCCCGGATGGCGACCCACCTGCTGCGCGACACCGACGCGGTGCTCGGCCGGGCGCTGCGGATGGCCGTGCTGGAGCAGCAGCGCGGCGAGCCGGGGCTGCTCAACGACCTGCCCCGGCTCGTGGGCGAGGTCACCGACGAGCAGGTCCGGGCCGCCGCGGCCACCCTGCGGCCCGAGCGCCGCGCGTCCATCGAGGTCATCGCCGGAGGCGCCCGATGAGCGCGAGGAGTGAGCCGGGTTTGCGAGCCCCGCAGTCGCGAACGAAGAAGGGCCAGGCGCCGGCAACCGCACAGGCCGGGCCGCGGGAGCTGCCGCCGCTCGGCCCGAACCGCAGGCTCAAGCTGCCGAAGCAGGCCGAGCGCACGCTGGGCAACGGGCTGACCGTGATCGCCGTACGCCGGCCGGCGGTGCCCCTGGTCGAGCTGCGGCTCTGGATGCCCTTCGGCCGCAGCCACCTCGCCCGGGGCGCGATGCTCGCCCAGACCCTGCTCTCCGGCACCGAGGGCATGTCCAGCGTGCAGATCGCCGCCGAGCTGCAGAAGGTCGGCGGCGGGCTGTCCGCCGGGATCGACCCGGACCGGCTGATGCTCTCCGGCGCCGGCCTGGTCACCGGGCTGGACCGGATGCTGGAGATCCTCGCCGACGTGCTCACCGGCGCGACCTACCCGAACGGGGACGTGGCGACCGAGCGGGACCGGCTGGTCGACCGGATCCAGGTCGCGCAGAGCCAGCCCTCGCACCTGGCCCGCACCGCCCTGCTCAAGCGGGTCTACGGCACGCACCCGTACGCGGTGCAGACCCCGGACCCGGAGGCGGTCCGCGCGGTCCGGCCGGGGGTGTTGCGCACCCTGCACGCCCAGCGGGTGCACCCCGCCGACGCCGTGCTGGTGCTGGTCGGCGACGTGCAGCCGGAGCGGGCGCTGGACGCCGCCGAGAAGGCCCTGTCGGGGTGGAACGGCGCCGGGCACACCGCCGACCTGCCGCCCGCCCCGCCGCTGGAGCCCGGGCCGCTGCTGCTGGTCGACCGGCCGGGGTCGGTGCAGTCCTCGCTGCGCATCGCGCTGCCGGCGGTGCCCCGCACCCATCCCGACCACGCCGCGCTGCAACTGGCCAACCTGGTCTTCGGCGGCTACTTCTCCTCCCGCTGGGTGGAGAACATCCGCGAGGACAAGGGCTACACCTACGGCCCCCACTCGCTCGTCGAGCACTCGGTGGCCGGGTCGGTGCTGGTCGCCGCCGCCGAGGTGGCCACCGAGGTCACCGGGCCGGCGCTGCTGGAGACGACGTACGAGCTGGGGCGGCTGGCCAGCCTCCCGCCCCGGGAGGACGAGCTGGAACAGGCCCGCCAGTACGCGCTCGGCACCCTCCAGCTCGGCATGTCCACCCAGGCCGGGCTGGCCTCGCTGACCAGCGCGTACGCCGGCAACGGGCTGCGGCTGGAGTTCCTGGCCGAGCACGCCGCCCGGCTGGCGAAGGCCACCGTGGCCGACGTGGCCGAGGCGGCGGCCCGCTACCTCGCCCCGGCCCGTGCGGTGACCGTGGTGCTCGGCGACGCCGAGCGGATCGCACCGCAGCTCGCCGCGCTGACCCCGGTCGTCACCGAGCCGGCGCGGCCGTGAGCGGGGAGCCCACGCCGCCGCTGGCCCGCTCCACCCTGGACCGGGCGGCGCACCGGCGCACCGACCCGGGGTGGCTGGCGCAGGCGTGGGCCAGGGCGCGGGTGCTGGTGCTCGACTCCGGCGACGAGGGCCGGGCACTCGTGCGCACGGACACGTCGCCGCCGGCGTTGGTGCTGCTGGACGCGGCCGACCTGCCGCCGGCGGCGTCCCCGATGTTCCTCGGCGTCGAGCCCGACGGCGTGCCGGTCTTCGCCGTGGACGCCCCGCTGCCGGCGGTGCCCGGCGCCCGGCCGGCGCACCTGCGCGAGGTCGGTCACCTGCTGGTGGACCGGGACGCCGGGCTGTTCACCACCGCGCTGGCGCTGGTCAACTGGCACCTGCGGCACCGTTACTCGTCGGCCACCGGGCATCCGACAGAGGTGGACGAGGCCGGCTGGTCCCGCGTCGACCGGGCCGGGGAGCGGATCTGGCCGCGTACCGACCCGGCGATGATCGTGCTGGTGCACGACGGCGTGCCGGGGCCGGGCGGGCGGTGCCTGCTCGGCAACAACGCCACCTGGCCGCAGACCCCCGGCGAGCGCCGCTTCTCCTGCCTCGCGGGCTACGTCGAGCCGGGGGAGTCGGCCGAGGCCGCCGTGCTGCGCGAGGTCCGCGAGGAGGTCGGCGTCCCGGTCGAGGACATCGCGTACGCGGGCAGCCAGGCGTGGCCGTTCCCCGGCTCGCTGATGCTGGGCTTCCTCGCCACGGCCGACCCGGAGCACCCGGTGCGGCTCGACCCGGCGGAGATCGCGTACGCCCGGTGGTTCACCCGCACCGAGATCGGGGCGGCCCTGGCGGGACGGCCGGTGGATGTGGGCGGCGCCCGGCTGGTCCTGCCGCCGCGGTCGTCCATCGCACTGTTCCTGATCCACCGCTGGCTCGACGGTCACTGCTGAACCGGCACCTGCGGGGCCGGGCCGGTGACCGCGCGAACGTGCGGTCCCGGCCCGTGGCCGCCGTTGCCGCGACGGTCACGGGCCGGGAACACGGGCCGTCGTGGTCGGCTGGGCAAGGAACGCGGCGGGGGAGCCGGTCGGCCACGACGGACGTCTCGGAGGGGTCAGCTGCCCCGGTCGCTTCGTGTTCGCCAGCCGAGGGCCGGCTCGTCGAGCGGGAGCACCTTGACCCGCTGTTTCCCGGAGCGGACCGCGCCCACCGTGGACAGGGCCCGGGCCAGCAGCAGCGCGGCATCCCGGTCCTCGGCGTGCACGATCTGTCGGCGTGGTTCGGGCGTGGTGGTCTCGTCCCGCAGGCGGCCACCGCACGCCCAGGCGGCGACGATGTCCACGTCGGCGGCGGCGCGGATGTCGGTGCGAACGATCAGGAAACGCATGTGGGTCTCCGGATGAACCGCGACGGCGGGGAACGGGTGGAAGTTCCACGTCACTCTGTCGCCATGCTACGCCGGCCGAGGGTCTCAGCAAGTGAAACGCGACGATCGGTGCGGAGCCTCGTCCGATCAGCGGATGCCTGGTCAACGCGGACGCGGGCCGGAGACGCGGCGGGGGGGGCGGCGGCGGGGCCGGGCGTCGGGGCGTGGGTGGGGGCGCGGGCGCGGTGC
>NZ_JBFAVI010000247.1:0-7403 GCF_040679695.1 Micromonospora sp. NPDC052213 | reverse complement strand
GTCGGGCATTCCGGGCGGAGGCCGACCAGCCACCGGGCGGCGGCCATGGGAGCCGGACACCGCCAGCCCGATCCGGCACCCGGTCAGACCAGCGCCTCCGCGTACCCCCGAACCTGCAGACGCCGACCGGCGGTGGGGCCGAGCCGCACCTGGAGGCCGAGCGGCGCGGCGGCCCGGCGCACGTCGTCGACGTGCAGCGAACCGTGCCGGTCGACGGTGAGCACCGGCGGCTCCTCCGGCTCTCCGGCGGGGGCGTGGAACGACAACAGCGTCACCGAGGCCGGCAGGTGCCCGGGGTGCGCCGCCCGCGCCGCCGCCTCGTCCCGGTGCGCGAGCACCACCAGATCGTCGAGGTGGGCGAAGTCCTCGGCGATGCCCTCGGCCTTCCAGTGCGCCGGCTCCTCCGCGACCCCGGTCAGGTGCCGGGAGCGGTTCGCCGAGGTGATGTGGAGGTGGTCCACCCCGGTCTCGGCGACCGCCCGCGCGAAGAACACGTTCGACGGGCAGGCCAGCCCCGGCGCGATCACCTGCGTGGTGCGTACGCCCCGGTCGTGCCGGGTGAGGTGGGCGGGCAGCCGGTCGACGGCCGGACCGCGGAAGCCGAACGGGCCCGCGCCGTAGAGGACTCCCATCAGCTGCCGCACCCGGTGCGCGGGCAGCCGGTGCGGCAGCCGCGCCCAGTCGAACATCGCGGGGATCCGCCCGAAGGCGGTGGTGATGCTGCCGACCTGGTCGGCCGGCCGACCCTTGGCGACGTTGACCCGGCGCACGGTGGCGGCGTCCGGCCGGGTCACCAGCGCGTAGAAGTTCCCGAACGCCACCGCCACCACCGCACCCCCGGCCAGTGCGCGGGCCGCGACGGCGACGTCCTCGGGGCGGTCGACGAACAGGTGCGGGGTCGGGGCGTCCATGGTGTCCTCCTGCGCGGTGCTCTGACGCAGTTGTACGCCCGCCGGGCCGCCGAGCGCGGCCGTCGGTCGCCGATCCGATAGCGCACCGGCGCGCCCCGGCCCGGGCGGCCGGTCGGCCGGGGCGGGCCGTCAGGCCGGCGGGCCTGCCGGGCGGGACGGTCGACCGGCGGCGTCGTTAGCCGTTCCACGCGACTGGGTACAACTTCGACACCTCGAACCACCACACCCCTTTCTGGAGGCAGCGATGCGCGGCACGTCGATACTCGGAGTCATCGTCGTCATCTGGCTGATCATCGGCGCGGTCGCCGCCGGCCAGCGCGGCTACTACAACGGCGACGACACCAACTGCGCCGAGGCGGGCACCATCCTGGTGACCATCGTGGCCGGGCCGCTGAACTACATCGGGGCCAACCCGAAGGTCGACTGCGAGCTGCCCCAGCCCTCCGAGTAGGACGGACCCCGGCCCGCGCCTGGCGGGTGGCGCGGGCCGGACCCGTGGACGGCCTCGTGCGGCGACGGGGAGCGCGACGCGGGCTAGGAAGCGACCATCCGCGTGGGCGACTCCGTCCCGGCATCCCACACCGTCCAGGTGGGTACGGCGGCGACGAACGCCAGCGCCACCAGCAGCGCGCTGACCCACAGCGGGGACCGGTAGCCGAGCCCCGCGCCGATGGCCGCCCCGCCCAGCAGGGGGCCGACGGCCGCGCCCACGTTCAGGGCGGCGGTCGCGAAGGATCCGCCCAGGGACGGCGCGTCGACGGCCGCGTACAACGCCCGGGTGATCAGCGTGGATCCGACCGCGAACGAGAGCGTCCCCTGGACGAAGACGAGCAGGAACGCGGCGGGTGCACTGGCGGCGGCGGCCGCGAACAGGAGCCAGCCGACGAGCAGGGCCACCCCACCGGGCACCAGGACCCGCATGGGCTGCGAGTCCGACACGCGACCGCCGACCGTCACACCGACGAACGACCCCAGGCCGAAGAGGGCCAGCAGGACCGGCACCCACCTCCGGTCGTAACCGCTGACGTCGGTGATCAGCGGCGCCAGGTAGGTGAAGGTGCAGAAGGTCGCCCCGTTCACCAGGGCGCCCAGGAGCAGGGTCACGAGCAGGCGGGGACGGCGCAGCGCCCGAAGCTCGTGCCGGGCGCTCGGTACGGCCGCGTCCGGTGGCGTGGCGGGGACCGCGCGCCAGATGGCCACGACGGCGGGCAGCGAGACGACGGCCACCGCCCAGAACGCCGAGCGCCATCCCCACAGCTGGCCGAGGAACGCACCGGCCGGCACCCCCGCGACGCAGGAGAGGGTGAGACCCCCGAGCAGCACGGAGGCGGCCCGGCCCTTGGCCCCGGGTCCGGCCATGTCGGCCGCCGTGGCCAGGCCCACCGCGAGGAACCCGGCGTACGCCAGCGCTCCGACGACCCGGGTGGCCAGCAGCACGGCGAAGCTGTCGGTGACCGCCCCGACGACGTGTACGACGACGACGGCGGTCAGGAAGACCAGCAGCGCCCGACGTCTGGGCCACCGCAGACTGAGGACGGCCATCAGCGGCGCTCCGATGATCATTCCTGCCGCGAAGGCCGACGTCAGCGCGCCGGCGGCCGGGACGGGCACGTACAGGTCCCGGGCGATGTCCGGCACCAGGCCGGACAGCATGAACTCGGACGTTCCCTGGGCGAAAACCGCCAGTCCGAGCAGGTAGATGGCGAACGGCATGACACTCCACATTCCGCGTCGTGGATGGATGAGAGGACGCGGGTGGGTCACGGCGGGCCACGGCCGGGCGGCGCACGGGACAACCGTCCAGCCGGGCGCACGGAGACCACCGCGCGAGGGCCTCCCGGGTACGTGGACGCGGCACGACGGTGGTGACGCGCGGGTGACGCCCGGGAGCAGCCGGTACGACGGCGATCGGTGGCGGGGACGCCCGAGGGACGCTGTCCGGTTCCGACAGCGCCTAGTGCGACGTCAACGAGGGCCAGCCACCGGACACCGGTGGCTGGCGTCTGGACGCCTCGGGGCTGGACACGACGCAGACCCTAGTGACGGCGCGGAGCATTCGTCAACGCGATAACCGCCGGCGGCGCGGGCGCGGCAGCGACGACGTTCGTGGGCCGGCCGGGGAACGTCACCGGGGCGGGCGACGGGTGGGCCTCCGAGGGTCGACCACGCCGTCCGCCTGCCACACATCCCCTAAGGCGTCCTAGGAGGATGGGCTGTCAGGTCGACGGACCGAACCCGTGCCGGAGGCGGGGCACGTCTGCCGGAGCGGGCGGCGGGAACGGGCGTTGCTCCACCGCAACAGGCCACGGGAGCACCGGGACGAGGGCCGGCTACAAGCTGGCCGCGGAGGGTACGGACCGCGGGAGACGATCCGCCAGGCCGTCCTGGGAGGGCCCAGCGGCCGAGCTCGCGCAGGCGGGCTCGGCCGGACGGCGAACGGAGGGGCGCCGTCCGGACGGCGGGCACGCGACGAGGGGCGCACCCGGCCCGCGCCGCCGAGGATCCTCACGATCGTCGGGAGCGGGGCCGGCTGCGCCCCTCGGGGCGGCCGGTCAGCGGAAGCAGTTGGCCACCGGCACCCGGCTGCCCTCGCAGTTGGTGGACTCGTTGTCGACGATGTCGGTCTCGTCGTCGACCCTGACCCGGGCCTTGTCGGCGAAGAGACCGCCCGGCCTCCCCGTGGCGGTGTTGTCGCTCACCCGGCTGCGGTAGAGCGAGACCTGACCCTGGGTCGCGAAGATTCCGCCGCCCGTCGACGCCGCGCCGACGGCGTGGTTCCCGTCGACCTCGCTGTGGCGGACCAGCAGGTTGGACTTCGCGGCGTAGATCCCGCCGCCGGTGCCCCGGGCGGTGTTGCCGGCGACGACGCTGTCGTCGAGCGGCAGCAGCCCCTGGGAGGTGGAGATGCCACCGCCGTTGCCGGTGGCGGTGTTGTCGCGCACCTCCAGGCCGCGCAGGAAGATCAGGGCGTCCGAGTTGGCGATGCCCCCACCGGTCTGGGCGGTGTTGCCGAGCACCTTGCTGTCGGCCACCCTGGTGCGGGCCGAGAAGCTGGCGATGCCGCCGCCCTGCGCCGCGTTGTTGTGCGTGAAGGTGCTCTTCTGCACCTCGGCGGCCCCGCGGTAGTTGCCGAGGCCACCGCCGTACGCGACGGCGGTGTTGTTCCGGAAGCCCGACGTGCGCAGGCTCAGCACGCCGCCGTTGAGCAGGCCCCCGCCCTTGCCCGCCTTGCCGGCGGCGTGGTTGTCGACGAACGTGCTGTCGGCGACCACCATGTTGCCGTCGTTGAAGATCCCGCCACCGCCGCCCTCCGCGGAGAGGGAGGTGCTGCCGACGACGGCGGTGCGCTCGACCACGGCCGACGCGCCGTGCACGACGTGGATGCTGCCGCCCTCGGCGGCGGAGAGGCCGTTGCGCAGCACGACGTCGGAGAGGGTCAGTTCCCCGCCGTCGCGGACGGTGAAGAACCGGAACGCCTCGGCGTGCACGTCCCGCTCGATGGTGGCGCCCTCGCCCCGGATCGTGATCGGGTGGTAGATGACCGGCAGCCCCGCCTTGTCGTGCTGCGGGTTGCGCGGCGGGGCCTCGGCGTCGCCCGGGTTCTCCGCGCTGTCGGCCGCCTCCCGGGCGTCCCGGATCCCGCCGTCGTAGTCGTCGGGCTGCTGGAAGGCGTGCGTCAGCTCGTACGTGCACTTCGGCGCGAGGCGCAGGTGGGCGCCGCCCTCGGCGTTGGCCCGGACCAGCGCGGCGATGAGCTTCGACGAGTCGCACGGCACCGCGACCTCCCCGCGGCGCCCGGACCCCGGGTCCGGGTACCCGTCCCGGCCCTCCTCCCCGCCCCGGTGCTCCCCGGCGGAGTCGCCCGACCGGTCGCCGGAGGGCTCCCCGGCCGCAGCCCCGGAGGGGTCGTCGGAGGGCTGCCCGCCGAGGGCGGCACGGCCCTGCTCGCGGCGGTCGTCGCGGTGCGCCGCGCCGGAGTCGTCGCCGCGCAGCACCAGGGACGGTGCCTCCGACGCGACGGGCAGCGCTCCCGCGGCCACCGCGACGCCGCCCGCCACCCCGGCCACCAGGGTGCCCGCCACGAGCCCACCGGCTAAGAACCACCGGGACCGCCGCCTGGTTGGCGCCGCTCGCCGGTTCCCTTGATACGTCGACATCAGCCTTCCCCTGCCTCTCGTGCATGACACGGCCGGCCCGAACCGGGCGCGGGGTGACTGACATCCCGACAGCCACCGAAGGCCACGATACGAGCGAAACTCGGGCAAGTCAGTCGAAGATGAATAAACGTACGATTCATCTTGAAAGAGCTGATAACGACCGTATGCTCCGAGGGCGGCACGGGGTGCCGGGGTCAGCCGCCGACGTGGATGCCCGGCCGGCGGGCCGGGTCCGGCTCGGACTTGCGGAGGATCTCCCGGACCACCGGCGGAGTGTCGCCCCGACCGAGGATGAGGTAACGCAGCAGGTGCGCGAGGGGGTTCCCCTCGGACCACTCGAAGTGGGCGTGCGGGCGGACGCCGGTGGCGTCGCGCAGCGCCAGGAGGATCGCCGCGATGGCGTTCGGCACCGCCGGGCTGCTGGCCCGCAGCACCCGGAAGCCCCCGACCTCCACGCCGTGGACCCGCAGCACCTGGCTGAACTCGGACGGGTCGACCACCTCGATCTCCAGGAACAGGATGTCGCCCTCGCCGGGGACCGGGTTCATCCCCCGCTGCGCCCGCTCCTTGATCGTGTACTCCTTCACCGCGCCCCGGGCCCGCTTGTGGGCGATGAGGTGCAGCCGTCCGTCGTGCGCCAGCGAGTCGGCGACGAACCGTCGGGCCGCCTCGTCGAACTCGATCCGCTCCGCACGCAGCTCCGTGGTCCGGCTCACCCGCGAGACCAGCGAGACCGCGACGATGCCGAGGATGAACAGGGCCGAGATGGTGATGCCGTCCGGCTTGGCGACGGCGTTCTCGGTCAGGGCGTACAGCAGGACCAGGGTGAGCACGGCGAAGCCGACGGCGGCGACGCGCTCCCGGCGGCGGGCCGCGGAGATGGTGACCGCCACGGCGGCGGAGACCATCATGGCGAGGATCCCGGTGGCGTACGCCCCGGCCTGGTCGTTGACGTCGGCCCGGAACACCACGGTGATCGCGATGCTGACCAGCGTGTAGACGATCACGACCGGGCGCACCGCGCGGGCCCACTCCGGCGCCATGCCGTAGGTGGGCAAATAGCGGGGCACGATGTTGATCAGGCCGGCCATCGCGGAGGCGCCGGCGAACCAGAGGATGAGCGCGCTGCTGACGTCGTAGACGGTGCCGAAGACCTCGCCGACGTGCTCGTGGGCGAGGTACGCCAGCGCCCGGCCGTTGGCGGCCCCGCCCGGCGCGAACTCACCGGGAGGGATCAGGACCGTGGTCACGAGCGAGGTCGAGACCAGGTAGACCGACATGACGAGGGCGGCGGTGGCGAGCATCCGCCGGGTGTTGCGGATCCGCGCCGCCAACCGGGCCGCGCCGTCCGGCCCCTCCCCGGCCACCAGCGGCATCATGCTGACCCCGGTCTCGAAACCGGAGAGCCCGAGCACCAGCAGCGGGAAGGCCAGCACGGCGGTCACCGCCACCTCGCCCGGGCCCCGGCCCGCGCTCAGCGCCGAGGTCCAGCCCGCCAGCGTCCCCGGGTCCGCCGCGATCTCGGCCACCGAGACCGCGACGACCACCGCGTTCAGCACCAGGAAGACGGCGACCAGCGGGATGGCCACCGCCACCGCCTCCCGGAAGCCGAGCAGGAAGACGCCGCCGAGGACCAGCAGCAGCACGACGGTGACGCCGACGGCGGCCGCCGTTCCGCCGACGCCCTCGGGCAGCAGCGGGTTCTCCAGCAGGTGCACCGTGGCGTCGGCCGAGGAGAGGGTGATCGTGATGATCCAGGAGGTGGCCACGAAGCCGAGCAGGACCAGCACGAAGACCTTGCCCCGCCAGAACGGCAGCAGCCGTTCCAGCATCGCCACCGAGCCCTGCCCGTGCGGGCTCTCCCGGGCCACCCGCCGGTACATCGGCAGCATGCCGAGCAGCGTCAGCGCGACGATCAGCAGGGTGGCCAGCGGGGAGAGCGCCCCGGCCGCGACCGCCGCGATCCCCGGCAGGTACGACAGGGTGGAGAAGTAGTCCACCCCGGTCAGGCACATGACCTGCCACCAGGCGTGCGAGCGGGCCTGGCCCTCCGCCGACTCGGGGCCCACCGGCTGCACCCGGTGCATCAACAGCCACCGTCGCAAGGGGCTGGGGGGCGCCACCGGCCGGCTGGGGCTGGCCACGACCTCCGGGACGACGACCGGGCGACCGGCGCGGCGGCCGGGGCGGGTGGGATCGCGCGCGGCGCGCAGTTCCCGGTCCCGTCCGGCGGGCGGCGGCCCCGACGGCAAGCCCGCGGTGGTGCTGCACGGCGGGCCGGGCTCCGGCTGCGGGCCCAGCTGGCGGACCTTCTTCGACCCGGCCCGCTACCGGG
>NZ_JBFAVI010000246.1:0-7550 GCF_040679695.1 Micromonospora sp. NPDC052213 | reverse complement strand
CCTTGGCGGGGCCACGGAAGGTCAGGCACTCCTCGGGCACCCCGGCGGTCTTCACCACGCAGCCGTCCGGGGCCAGGTTGCCGTGCAGGATGGCCCCGCGTCGGCGAGGCGCGGCCGGCGGACGCCCGGGCAGGGCAGCCGGCGGGTGGTCAGGCGATGCGGCGGATGCGGCGGACGGCCAGCAGGAGCAGTAGCGCCGCGAGCGCGACGAAGATGCCGGCCTCGATGCCCTGGAACAGCCAGAACCGGCTCTCGGGCTGGTAGAGCCACCAGTTGTAGGCGCCCGGACCGAGGCCCAGGTCGGCGCCGCAGGCCCGCCCGTCGGGGCCCGTGGCACCGGGCGGGCAGATCACCTGGGCGTTGGGTGCGACGAGTTTGCCGTTGGCGTCGTGGACGCCGTTGGAGAGGATCCAGTCGCCTCTCCTGATGGCGAGCTCGCCGGTGGAGCCCTGCACCGGGTAGGTCAGCTCGCGGGCGGGCAGGTAGCGGGGCCTGGCCAGCGCGGCCACGGCGACGCGCAGGCCGAGGAAACCGACCAGCGTGCCGGCCATGGCGGGCAGCGCCCGGGGCCAGACGGTGCCGGCGAAGACGCCCAGCGCGACCGCGAAGAGGGTGTACCCGATCGGCACCACGCCCTGCATGTCGAAGAAGAATGCGTCGAACCGGCTCTGCCGCCAGCCCTGGTTGAGCGGGGTCAGCCACCAGGACATGCCCAGCCCGTAGGCGACGGAGACGAGCAGCGCGGCGGCTCCCACGAAGCCGAACTTGACCAGCGCCCAGCGTTGCCGGCTGACGCCCTGGGTCCAGACGAACCGGTGGGTGCCCTGCTCGACCTCGCGGGCGATCAGCGGGGCGCCCCAGAACAGACCGACCAGCAGCGGCAGCACGAGGAAGAGGATGCCCGCCAGGCTCAGCGTGCCGAACTGGTCGTGGAACTGGTTGAAGGCCCTGTCGCAGGTCTCGCCGAGCCCCGGCGTCGGGCCCGGGTTGCCCGCGGCGACGCACTTCGGCAGGCCGTAGTCGTCGAAGGCGTCGCGCATCGCCAGGCCACTGATGATCATGAAGGCGCCGAGGACCGCGAGCCCGCCCAGGGCGAACAGCGCGTCCCTGCGGTGTTGCCGCCAGGTCAGCCAGATCATGCCGGCACCCCCCATTCCTCGTGGCTGGCCTGCGCGTCGCCGTCGGCGAGGTAGGCCAGGATGACGTCCTCCAGGGACACGTCCCGCACGCTCCACCGCGGGTCGGCGATGGGCCCGTCGGCGCGCACCAGCAGGGTCGACTGCCGGTCGGTGTGGCTCGCCCGCACGACGTCGGCGACGCCCGGGATCGGCTCGCCGCCGTGCCGGGGGCCGATCAGGCGCCGGTGCGCGGCGACCAGGTCCTCGACCGCGCCGGCGAGCCGGACCTGGGCGGCGTTCAGCACGATCAGGTGGTCGCAGACCCGTTCCACGTCCGCCAGCAGGTGCGAGGAGAGCAGCACGGTGGTGCCGGAGTCGGCCACGCTGCCCATCAGGGTCTGCAGGAACTCCCGCCGGGCGAGCGGGTCGAGGCTGGCCACGGGCTCGTCGAGCAGCAGCAGCCGGGGTCGCTTGGCCAGGGCGAGGGCGAGCGCGACCTGGGCCCGCTGCCCGCCGGAGAGCTTGCCGACCGGCTTGTTCGGCGGGATGCCGAGATCCGCCAGGCGGGTACGCGCCATCGCCGCGTCCCAGCGGCGGTTCAGCCTGCCACCCGCCGTGATCAGCTCGGCCGCGGTGAAGTCCCGGTACAGCGGCGTGTCCTGGGCGACGAAGCCGATGTCGGCCAGCGCCGCCGGGTTGTCGTAGGGGGGCTCGCCGAACAGCCGCACCGCCCCGGCGTCGGGCCGCAGCAGGCCCACCGCCAGGTGCAGCAGCGTGCTCTTGCCCGCCCCGTTGGGCCCGACCAGAGCGGCGATCCGCCCGGCCGGCAGGCGGAACGAGCAGTCTCGCAGCGCCCAGTGTCTCCCGTACCGTTTGCCCAGTTGGTCGGTCTCCAGCACGGCCTCCATGGCGTGTCCTCTCATCCTGCCGACGTGGCGTTCTGCGGCGGGGCTTCGACCGGGAGCGTGGCCCGCATGGTCGTCTCCACCAGGGCGGTGATGTCCTCGGGCGTCAGTTCTGCCGCCTGCGCGCGGTGCAGCCAGGCCACCAGCTCCGCCCGCAGTTCGGCCTGGTTGGGCAGGGACGCTCCGGCGAGGGTGCGCCTGACGAAGGTGCCGACGCCCGGCCGCCCCTCCGCGAGGCCCTCGATCTCCAGCTCGCGGTACGCCTTCAGCACCGTGTTGGGGTTGATGGCCAGCGACTGCGCGACGTCGCGGACCTTGGGCAGTTGGTCCCCGGGGACCAGCAACCCCACCCGCAGGGCCTGTTTCACCTGCTGCACGAGCTGCATGTAGGTGTTCACCTTCGACCGGCCGTCCAGCACGAACTCGATCACCCGCCGCGCCTCCCCTGTTGTCTTACGACAGTAGGACTATAGAACAAGTTGGCGCCGACGGGAGCCCCCTTCGTCGACGTGCGCGCCCCTTCCGGCGGGGGAGGATGTCAGACCAGGCCGGCGACGGCACCTATCGCGGTGATGGCGACCGCCACCTGCTCGGCAGGAGGACCGTCGACCGGCCACGAGCCGTCCGGGCACTGGGTGGCGGTGAGCCGCCGGACCACCGCGCGGAACACGGGATGGCCCGGGGGCAGCAACGCCGTGCGCAGTGCGCATCCGGCGCGGGCGACGTCGGCCGGCGGGGCGTCGAGCAGCCGCCGCGCCAGGACGTCCAGTCCCTGGTCCGCCTCCTCGCGCAGCCCCACCGCCCACAGCAGGGCGGCGGCGAGCCAGGTGGTGGTGAGGCACGACGGCCAGGCGCCGGAGGCTTCGACGGTGTCGCGCACCGCCCGGGCGGCCCGCCCGGCCGCCTCGGGCCGGTCCAGGACCGCCAGGCACCAGCCGACGTAGGCGGGCAGGTAGAGCGGGTCCTGCGCCGGCAGGTGCCCGGTGTCCACGGCGGAGCGCACCGTGCCGTCCGGCGCGACCAGCGCGGCGAGCCAGTCGGCGCAACGGTCCACCCGGGAGTTGCACCGCAGGTCCAACTCGACGATCCGGGCGATCCGTTCGCACGTCGCCGCCACGGAGGGGGCGCCGGCCGACCAGGGTGCCGGGAAACCGCCCTCGGGAGACTGGTCGGCGAACACCGCGTCCGCCACGTCCAACGGCGTCGGCCACACCCCGGTCAGCACCGTCGCCAGTCGGTGCCCGTCGGACTCGTCACCGTGCGCGATCACCCACTCGACCGCCGCGTCCTTGTCGATCACGAGCCGACCCTAACCCTCACCCGTGCAGGTACGCGAGGACCGCCAGCACCCGGCGGTTGTCGTCGTCCGACGGCGGCAGCCCCAGCTTGCTGAAGATGTTGTTGATGTGCTTGCTGACCGCCTTCTCGGTGACGAACAGCCGCCCGGCGATCGCCGCGTTCGACCGGCCCTCGGCCATCAGGCCCAGCACCTCCCGCTCCCGCGCGGTGAGCTCCCGCAGCGGCTGTGCCGTCGCGTTGCGGGCGAGGAGCTGGGAGACGACCTCCGGGTCCATCACCATGCCACCGCCGGCCACCCGGCGCACCGCGTCGACGAACTGGTCGACATTGGACACGCGGTCCTTGAGCAGGTAGCCCACTCCCCCGCCACGGTCGGAGAGCAGCTCGCGGGCGTACAACTGCTCGACGTGCTGGGAGAGCACGAGGATCGGCAGGCCCGGCAGCCGGGTCCGGGCCTGCAACGCCGCCTGGAGCCCCTCGTCGGTGAAGGTCGGCGGCAGGCGCACGTCGACGACCGCGACGTCCGGGTGGTGCCGGACCAGCGCCGGCAGCACGGACGGCCCGTCTGCGACGGCCTCGACCACCTGGCAGCCGAACGCGTCGAGGATGCGCGTCAGCCCGTCCCGGAGGAGGGCGAGATCCTCCGCGATGACAACTCGCACGGCAGCTCCATGGTCACGACAGTCGGTCCGCCGGGCGGACTCGTCACGGTCATCGTGCCATCGAAGGCTGCCAGACGGCGTTGCACGCCCGACAGGCCGGTCCCGGAGTCCGGCGTCGCGCCGCCCCGGCCGTCGTCGCCGACCACCATGGTCAACCGACCGTCGCGGTACGCCAGCCGGATCCACGCCCGCGCCGCGCCGCTGTGCTTGGTGACGTTGGCCAGCGCCTCGGCCACCGCGAAGTAGGCCGCCGACTCGACCGCGGCCGGCGGGCTGCCCGGCAACGCGACGTCGAGCTCCACGGACAGCGGCACCGCCAGCGCGAGCGCCCGCACGGCGCCGTCGAGTCCGCGTTCGGCCAGCACCGGCGGGTAGATGCCGCGGACCAGGTCGCGCAGCTCGACCAGGGCGCGGCCGCTGGTCTCCTGCGCCTCGGTGAGCAGCCGCTGCGCCGCGGCCGGGTCGTCGGCCATCAGCTTCTCGGCCAGGCCGATGCTCATGCGCAGCGCGACGAGCCGGGCCTGTGCCCCGTCGTGCAGGTCACGCTCGATCCGGCGCAGCTCCGCGGCCTGGGTGTCGACCGTGTCGGCCCGGGTGGCGGAGAGCTGCCGGACCCGCAGCGCCAGCTCCTGCGCCCGGGTCGGGGCCAGGAAGAACCCGGCGAAGCGGAAGTGCAGCCACACCAGCCACTGCGCGACCGCCAGACCGGCGAACAGGAACAACCATCCCTGGGGTACGGACAGCACCGCCTGCACGAGGTTGTCCATCGGCCAGAACACGCCGTAGCCGTACCAGTCGACGGTGAGGAACAGGACCACGGGCAACAGCAGGACGCCCTCCAGCCCGTACACCGGCAGGACGAACGCCAGCAGGCAGGCCCCGCCGGTCACCATGCCCGGCATCAGCCAGGCGAAGTCCCGCCAGGTCGCCGGGTCACCGACCACCCAGCGGAACCGCCGCCAGGTGCCGAGCCGGGCGCCCTCGGGCGCCGGCGGGTACGGCGAGGCGATCGGCATGCCGTGCCACCCGGCCATCCGGCGTTGCAGCCCGGTCGACCACCGCACCAGCACGGTGACCACGGGGAACAACGCGAACCCGATGCCGAGGACCGGGATGAGCGCGAGCGAGACCACCGACAGCACGAACAGCGCCGCGTTGGTGGTCAGGCTGAGCAGGGCCACGGCCAGGCCCTGCACGGCGGCGAGCGCGCCGGGCCGGACCGACTGCCTGACGAACGCGCGTACGGAGCTGTCCACGGCGCCATTCTCCGGCACCGGTCCCACCGGAATCGGTGGTGCTAGCACCACCCACGTTCGGGACCTGACACCCCTGCCCCCACCCACCTCCGGCCGAAGGATCGAGACGTGACCACAACCAGGCAGGAGAGACCCGACATGTCCCGGCGGCAACGACTGGCCGGCCTACCGTCCGGCCGACGCACCAAGTACGCGATGCTCGTCTTCTGGCTCGTCCTCGTCGCGGTGGCCGGACCCCTGGCGATCAAGCTGACCGAGGTGCAGAACAACGACACCCTCGGGGCGCTGCCCGCCTCCGTGGAGGCCAGCCGCGCGGTGCAGCGGGCGGAGGCGGCGTTCCCCGACTCCCAGGCGCCCCTCGCGGTCGCCGTCTACGTGCGCGAGAGCGGGCTCACCGACGCCGACCGCGCGAAGGTCGACGGCGACCGGGCCGCGTACGCCGCGTACGCCGACGGCGGCCAGGTGCCGCCCCCGGTCCCGAGCGAGGACGGCAGGGCGGTGCTGGTGTCCTTCCCGGTCGCCGGCGACGACGAGCAGCGGGCCGACGCGGTGGCCGACATCAGGGACCGGCTGGCCGCCGACGCCCCCGACGGGCTGCGCACCGCGCTCACCGGCGAGGCCGGCGCCACCGAGGACGTCTTCGACGCGTTCGCCGGGATGGACACCGCCCTGCTGCTGGCGACCGCGGGCACCGTCGCGCTGCTGCTGCTCCTCACGTACCGCAGCCCGGTCCTGTGGCTGATCCCGCTCCTCACGGTCGCGCTGGCCAACCAGCTCGCCAGCGCGGTCGTCTACCTGCTGGCCGAATACGGCGGCCTGGCGGTCGACTTCCAGAGCCAGAGCATCCTCACCGTGCTGGTCTTCGGCGTCGGCGTGGACTACGCCCTGCTGCTCATCGCCCGGTACCGGGAGGAGCTGCGCCGGCACGCCGACCGGCACGCGGCGATGGCCGTGGCGCTGCGGAGGTCGATCGGCGCGATCTGCGCCTCGGCGGCGACCGTCGCGGTCGGCCTGCTGTGCCTGCTCGCCGCGCAACTGCCGGCCACCCGGGGCCTGGGACCGGTCGGCGCGGTCGGCATCGCCGCGGCGTTCCTCGCCATGACCACGCTCCTGCCGGCCGTGCTGGTCATCTTCGGGCGCTGGCTGTTCTGGCCGTTCGTGCCCCGCCACGCCCCCGACGCGGTCGTCGACGACGAGGCGTCCGGGCACGGGCTGTGGCGCCGGGTCGCCGGCGTCGTCGGTCGCCGCCCGCGGATGGTGTGGCTGGGCACTGCGGCGGCGCTGGTCGCCCTCAGCTTCGGCATCGGCAACCTCAGCATCGGCATGCCCGGTGACCAGTCGTTCACCACAGAGGTCGGCTCGATCACGGGCCAGCGGATGATCGCCGCGCACTACCCGAGCGGCACCGTGGCGCCCGCCGAGATCCTGGCCACCGCCGGCACGGCCGACCAGGTGGTGGCCGCCGCCCGTGCGGTGCCCGGGGTGGCCGAGGTCGGCGAGCCGCAACGCTCCCCCGACGGCCGGTGGGTGCGCGTCGCGGCCGTCCTCGCGGACACGCCGGACAGCGACGCCGCGCTGAACACCGTCGACCGGCTCCGCACCGCCGTGCACGCGGTGCCCGACGCGCAGGCGCTCGTCGGTGGGGACACCGCGTACCTGCTCGACGAGGAACGCACCGTCGGCCGCGACAACCGGGTCGTCGGCCCGCTGATCCTGGCGGTGGTGTTCGCCGTCCTGGTGCTGCTGCTGCGGGCCCTGGTCGCGCCGCTGCTGCTGCTGGCGAGCGTGGTGCTGTCCTACGTCGCCGCGATGGGCGCGGCCGGGCTGATCCTCGACGCCATGGGCTATCCCAAGCTGTTCGTCGGGATCCCGCTGCAGACGTTCCTGTTCCTGGTCGCACTCGGCGTGGACTACACCATCTTCCTGGCCACCCGGGCCAGGGAGGAGACGGCACGGCTCGGGCACCGCCGGGGCGTGCTGCACGCGCTGACGGTCACCGGCGGCGTCATCACCAGCGCGGGCGTGGTGCTGGCGGCCACCTTCGGCGCGCTCAGCGTGCTGCCGCTGGTGCCGTCGGTGCAGTCGGCCGTCATCGTCGGCGTCGGCGTGCTGCTGGACACGTTCCTCGTGCGCAGCCTGCTCGTGCCGGCCCTGGCGCTGGAGATCGGCCGCCGCACCTGGTGGCCGGGCGTGCTGTCGCGGCGGGGGTCACCGTCGGTCCGGGCGCAGTCGGTCGAGCCGGCTTCGGCGGGGGCGTAACGGCCGGCCGCCCGCCGCCGGGGGGGCGGCCCGGCCCAGAGCCGGTCGGGC
>NZ_JBFAVI010000245.1:0-7553 GCF_040679695.1 Micromonospora sp. NPDC052213 | reverse complement strand
ACTTAGCCGTCTCGAAGGATCGCGCGGTGGCCGTCTCCTATCTACGCAACACGCCCATCACGGGCAAGTCG
Organism: Micromonospora sp. NPDC052213; assembly: GCF_040679695.1. Taxonomy (NCBI): domain Bacteria; kingdom Bacillati; phylum Actinomycetota; class Actinomycetes; order Micromonosporales; family Micromonosporaceae; genus Micromonospora; species Micromonospora sp. NPDC052213. The sequence goes on along the minus strand of NZ_JBFAVI010000245.1, from coordinate 7,482 downwards.
TACACCACTTCCGTGGACGCAGCCGATCTTGGCGGTTGAGGACGCTGCCGTGCCCGTGGTGTCGCCTAGCAACTCAAGGGCAACGCTGGGAACGGTGCTCAAGCAACTTGAGGATCAAGGGGACTGGCGGCTGCCGATGGAGCGCGAGCACACATCCGCCCCTTCATCGCACGTCATCATCGCCATGCTGCGGATGTTGTGGCATGGCCAACATGATCGTCACGGCGGCCAGCCTTCAGCGCCGGGCAACGTGTCGGTAGATGAAGCTCAGGTAGCCGTGTCCGTGGCGGTCACGCTGGTCCAGTGGTTCGATGCCGGGTTGATCCAACGCGCGTCGGGCTGAGTGACAAGCGGCTGCCCTGATGGTGTCGGAAGCAACGGCGATAGTCAGTGGTTGCAGGATGCGACAATGGTTGGATGGCTGACGTTGTGGAGCGGGGTGGCTCGGTAGTCGCCCGCTGGGTCAACAGTGGTGCCGTCACTCCGGCAGGGGCGGCAGTTGGTGAACTGATCGGACTGAGCATAGGAGCCCCACCAACTGCTGGCTCCATAGTCGGAGCCAGCGTCGGATCCTTCGTGGGCTCAGCTGCCGAGGAGACGGTGAACCTTCTGGTCCCGCTTTGGCGTCGTCGCGCCGAGAACGTAAGCCGCTTCGTCAGCACCGTAGAGGATGAAGCTGCTATCCGGGCGGAGGAATTGCTGACAGAACTGGCCCAAGAACCCAGGTTGCTGGAGCTATTTGCCCAAACTGCCGAGGCGGCGGCCCGAGCACTTGACGACTGGAAGATAGACACCCTGGCCCGGGTCTTCGCCCGTGGAGCGTGGGAGTCGACGGATATTGACGGCACACAAGTAGTTGTTGATATCGTGCGACAGCTTGAAAGGCCCCATTTGAGGCTGATGGAGTTGCTTGCACGACCAAATCCAAAGCTAAGTGGCGCTCAGACTAATGGAGTTCCGACCCCTGACCGGTGGCCAGTGAAGGACATCTACGCCGAGGACGCTGGCTTGGTTGGTGCGCTCGACGCGTTGGTCAGCAGGCTACAAAGCCTTGGTATTGCCTACGATGCCGCTGTCGGCGCCTTCGTCGGGTACGAGACAACCTGGGCCCTGACCTCTTTTGGGAAGCAGTGCGCCTCCTATCTTTCACGTCGGGGCAGCGAGCAGGATCAGGATTAGCTTCGCTGAAGCAGCGCCCGTCGCGGGCCACAACTCTGACATCGGGCTGGGTGGCCAGCTGACGACCGGGGCGGCCGACGCCGGACGCCCACGGACGATCGTGGCCTGTTCCGGCAGCTCACTCCGACTACTCGCCCGGTTCATCGTCGGCTGATTATTCGTTCGGAACGAAGGGGTCGAGCTTCGCCAGCGGTACAGCCGGCGCGGAGCTTGACATCCATAGGAGCATTGGGATGCGTGGTAGGTCAATCCTATCTACAGGCTCGGGTAGTTCTCTCCTAGCTCGATTTCGGCTCGTACGGCGAACTCTCGCAGCTTGGCCGTCGCTTCGGCGGGCCCGCCGGTCGCTTGCATCAGCGCTGACTGCGCCAATATGATCAATGCCTCGATTGCCTCATGTGACCGAGGGTTAATCAGAGCGGCTACCTGTTCCATGTCGTTGTCGAAGTAGGCCAACAAGATTCGGCTTGCGAGTCCCATGGCTCTGGCGGTGTCCTGCGGCAGGCTGCTCGCGCTATTTGACTCCACAGCCGATATCCTAACTTCCTGCGGCGCTACTGCTATCGGGCCGGATCGGAGACGTCTAGGTACACCGTGCCGTCAAGTAGTCGGCGTCCAGTAACGCCTAGGGTGGTCCACATTTTCGTGATGGCTGACCTGCACACGATTAGGAGATCGTCCTGGTTTCTCTGAAACTCATCCTGTGAAGCGAGGATTGGCTGAGTCTCGGCTTCCTTCATGATTTCTGACCATGCTGGGCCAAGGTAGAGATCCACCCCGCGATGACCTGCGAGCTGGGTGAGTGGACTCGGGCGCCCAGCGCTGAGGGCGCGGGCCTCGTTGTGCGCCAAGAAAATGAGAACCTGACTAGTCTGTGTCTGTAGTTGCTCCCACATCTGCTCTAGGTCGATGTCGTGGATCCGATACGACCAGACAAGGTCGGGCCATGCCGGATACACCACCTCGTCCACCACGTTTCGCAAGTCGGCCGTCCAATCCGACGGCAGCATGAGCCCGTACCGCACTGCTGACTGGTTGCCGTCAACGTTGACGGTCGCAATGCCCCCAAGAACTATATCAGCCAGCTGGTCGCAGCGCCATTCGTCTATGGCTTCCAAGCCGTAGAGACCAGCCATGCCGGACGGCTCCACTCTTCGGGCGGCAGGCGTATCGCCGCTCGTGGTGCGTTGCCTGCCGATTACAGCGTGCCCCAACTCATGTGCGAGCAGGTAGATGAACATGCCTAGCTGGGTTCCCTCGGGTACGGGATTCATCATTCCCATATCCATCACCAGATCGACCTGACTAAAGTTAGTCGGATCGATCGGCATTGTCTTTCCCGCAACCTGGCCGCCGACTCTCTCCGGCGAAAAACTCTTATCCTTCGTCCGGCGATTGACAGAAGCGGTCATATCTCCTGACATGACGACCGTTGTTTCGAAGGGGGGAATCCTCAGATCTTCGGCGACGCTCATGATGGCCGTATGGACTGGCTGGATGTATTGGTGATACTCAGATTCCTCAAAGAATTCGTTAAGAATGATCAGAGGGTACTTTTCCGGCAATGGAGTCTCCGATCTTCTCCCTTAGGGGGTGCGGGTGCTCACGGGCAGGGATGCACCATACACCTGGTCACCGACAATCCGAGGGCGACACGTGTGCGGCCGTCTTTGACTCGCTATCTACGTGCGGAGGCGGGCTGGATGTCGAGGGTTGGGTGCAGGCCCGGTAGGCCACGCAAGGTGAGACGGGAACGGCCCTGATCTGCAAGATCCGGAGCAGGCGCGGAATGATCAAGCTTCCGCTTCCAGGCGCCCGGCGCGTTCTGCCTGGTAGATCCCTCGGTCCGCAGTTGCCGCTGCCTCCTTCCTAAATCGTGTGTCTTGAGGGCGGTAACAGCAACGCCGACAGCAACGAGCCGGCACGACGACGACAGCTGGCGACGGCGGCGCACGGACGAGCGCCCGAGGTGACGGACGTGGTAGACGAAGGCTCAGAACTTGCAAGCGAGGGCACCATCCGGTCCGGATGAGGATGCCCCTACTCCAAGTCTGCCCTGTCCCAGCCCGGCGGAAGCTTTTGCAGGCCGATTAGGACGTCTAGGCCAAGGTGCTCTTTCAGCATGTGTTTGAGATTGCGGCCTTCAATAATTTCGATTCGTCCGTTCGCGGCGGCGAAGTCGCGGCTCGCCTTGCCCACCCACGAAGTAGTGACGAGAACGCCTTTGGCGGCTCGCTTGTGATCCATCACGCCGGCAAGAGCGTGGACGGCTTCAAGGCCGACGATTTTGCTGTAACGCTTGGCTTGGATGATGCAAAGCCCGCCGACGATTGGATCCTCATTGACAGCGACGCCGTCGACTCCTTCGTCCTTGGAGGCTTGCGTGACCCAGGACTTCATGCCGATGCTCTCGAACAGGCGGCGAATGAGATGCTCGAACTCTCCAGGAGAGAGTGTCAGTAAGTCTGTACGGCTATCCAAGCCGGCGACGATATCCATCTCGTCAACGAACTTGTACTTTGAAAGGTCGAAGGAAACTACTGGCCTGACGCCTTCTAGGTCGTACGGGTGCGGGGAAACAATGGCGTTCAGGTGGCTGCGAAGGCAGAGCACCGGGTCCAGCTCTGGCTCATCGAGCTGCACCACGGCAAACTTGTCCCGCTCCGTACCCACGCTCATCAGCAACGGGCGAATGGCGCGACCAGTCGCCTTGTCCTTGGTTGAGGCATAGCCGTTGAAGATGATGCCGGTGACGAGGTCCGGAGACGTCGCCTCGAAAGTCTCGGCAATGGTGCGCAATGTCAGCCGTGCAAGGAGGTCGCCGTACAGCTTCTGAGTCTCGGGCTCCTTGCGAGGTATAGCAACCATGCCCTTCGCCATCGTGTATCGATAAGCGACCACGGTGGGCACGACGTCTCGTAGTGGTAGCTCGTACTCGATAAGCAGCTCCCTGGAGGCAGGGTCATAGTGAGCGGCGGCCTTGCCTGTCAGGCCCTCCGGGTATCGAGACTGAGCGAGGACGTGTTGTAGACGCTCAACAAAGGCGGGTGATCCGCCGTTCGACAAAGCCGCCCTAAGTTCGAGGTCAGACTCGGCGGCCCGCCTGTTTCTCCGGGCTAGCAGCTGTGCGTACTCGGCAATCCTCGTGCTGATGGCCTCGGTCCGGAACTCGGCCTCTGCCATCTTCCGGGCGTGTGCCTCCCGCTCCGCCAGGCGCTTCGTGGCGGCTGCCTCCTGCGCCTTCTCGCGAGCGTCGGCAGCTAGGCGTCGTTCCTCAGCACGCTCGCGTTGGGCGGCCTCTCGCGCTGCCTTCGCGGCCGCTTGGTCGGCCAGACGCTTCGCCTGCACTCCATGCCTCAGGCGCGCTGCCTCGGCCTTCTTTGCCGCAGCCTCGGCTTGCTTAGCCTCGCGGCGTGCCTCCGCTTCCTGACGCTTCTGCTCGGCAACCAACTCGCGGTGCCAGCGCGCCTCCGCTTGCGCCTGGAGCTTCTTGGTCTGCTTGCGCGCGTCGAGTATCTGAGCAATCAGACCCTTACGTCGCGCCATGCGTCCTCCGAAGGTCCACCATAGACAGGCACGACCGTAACGCACTCGCGACGCAGTGGAAAAGGGGTCTGCTGCACCGGTAGGTGACAGGTGTAGTCACGCGGCCTGACTGGCCGGTGGGTGCATGATGGTCTCGAATTCAACGGGGGTCAACCGAGACAGCGCCTGTTGCCGTCTGCGGCGGTGGTAGGTCCGCTCGATCCAGGTCACGATCGCGATCCGTAGTTGCTCGCGGGTTGCCCAGGATCATCGGTTCAGGACGTTGTTCTGCAGGAGGCCGAAGACCACCGTCGCCGGCGTCGACCCCATGTCCGCGGTCCTGGTCGGCGCCTACATCGGCGCGGACGGCTCGCGTCTGATGGTCTCGCACGACGCGATCCCCAACGCTCTCCCATCGGCAGCGGCGACGCCTTCCTGGCCGGCCACACCGCAGCATGGCTCGACGGCACCTCCGGCCCGCCATTCGGCGGCCTGTGGGAACCGGCCGAGGCACTCCGGGTCGCGGCCGCAGCGGCCCGGGCCAACGCCCGCCAGTTCCCCGCTGGAGATATCAGCTGGGACCAGGTCAAGCCGAACTGTCCGCGGTGCGGATCTCTGCGGCCTGAGCGTTCCGTCCACGACTTTGGTGGCTGTCGCTGAGTGCAGCCGGTTCATCGGGGGCGGGCGGGACACCATGATCAGGCGACGAAACGGCTCCATGGCTCGGCTACCCGGACGCCGCGGTCGACCATGCTTGTCGAGCAGATCGCTGGCATGGCCGTTGACAGGCGGGCTTCGCGGGCATCGCGGCGGGGCCGGCTCGGGTACGCGAGGCGGTTGGGCAGGTCGTCACCACGATCGGGGCCTGGTGGCCGCAGATTCACGCGTTCCTGCATACCGGCATCACCAACTCAGGCTCAGAAGGCACCAACCGTGTCATCGGATTTGCGGCGTGGAAACCCGGCCGTTCAGGGCCGGGAGGAAACGCCGCTCCCTTCCCCTCGCTGATCGTCTTACATGGACGGTTGGTAGGGTGTGAGGCGTGGGGGAGGTGGTGAAGCGGGCATACAAGTACCGCTTCTACCCATCCGCTGAGCAGGCCGGGCAGTTGAACCGCACCTTCGGGTGTGTGCGTCTGGTGTACAACCGGGCGTTGGAGGCGCGGACCCGGGCGTGGGCGGTTGACCGCCGGCGCACCACGTATGTGCAGTCTTCGGGGTGGCTGACCGGGTGGAAGCGCACCGATGGGCTGGCGTTCCTGAACGAGGTGTCGTCGGTGCCGTTGCAGCAGACGTTGCGGCATCTGCAGGCCGGGTTCGTGGCGTTCTGGGACAAGCGGGCCCGGTATCCGCGGTTCAAGTCCAAGCGCAAGTCGCGGGCGTCGGCCGAGTACACGCGCTCGGCGTTCCGGTGGCGTGACGGCCGGCTCACTCTGGCCAAGATGAACAGCCCGCTGAACATCGTGTGGTCCCGGCCCCTGCCCGCCGGGGCGGAACCGTCGACGGTCACGGTGTCCCGGGACGCTGCCGGCCGCTGGTTCGTGTCCATTCTGGTTGAGGACCCGACCGTAGCGCCGTTGCCGCCCGTCGTGGCGGAGGTTGGTGTGGATGCGGGCATCACCAGTCTGCTGACCCTGTCGCGTCCGATGCCTGGGGTGAGTGACGAGCAGGGCAAGGTGACCAACCCGCGGTACGGGCAGGCCGACCGGCGGAAGCTGGCCAAGGCGCAGCGGAACCTGGCCCGCAAACAGAAGGGTTCCGCGAACCGGGCGAAGGCCCGACTGAAGGTGGCCCGGATCCATGCTCGTATCGCCGACCGGCGGCGGGACCATCTGCACAAGCTGACCACTCGGCTCGTCCGTGAGACCCAAACGGTCGTGATCGAAGACCTCAGCGTGCGTAGCATGCTCCGCAACCGGCGCTTGGCCCGCGTCATCTCCGACGCGGCTTGGGGGCAGTTCCGCAGCATGCTGGAGTACAAAGCCCAGTGGTACGGCCGTGAGGTGATCCCCGTCGACCGGTGGTACCCGTCGTCCAAAACCTGCTCGGCCTGCGGGCGGATCAACAGCACCCTCGCCCTTAACGTGCGCGTCTGGACCTGCCCCGGCTGTGCAACTGAGCACGACCGGGACATCAACGCCGCGACAAACATCCTCGCCGCCGGGCTGGCGGAGAGGTAAAACGCCTGCGGAGCTGATGTAAGACCTCAAGGGAAAATCCTCCCGGCAAGGCAATCGGCGATGAAACAGGAAACCTCACGGGCGACCGTGGGAATCCCGGCCCTTCAGGGCCGGGAGGATGTCAACAAACGATCGCCCGCGACACCTACGGCTTCCGCAACCCCGAGAACCAGCGCCTACGCACCCGCACCGCCACCACCCGAGCTACCGCGGACACCTCAACCCCCACTGAACTTCGAAGAGCCGTCAAACGTCGAGGCGCCAGGAATCCATGACGGACGGTTCGGAGACCGGGTGGTAGCCGGATGCGGGGCCGTGAATGTTCGAGGTGGATGATGTCAGGATGACGGGGAACCAGGACCGGCCGGCGCGGGGCGACATCATCGAGATCGGCGGCTCGATCCGCGAGGGCGCCGCACCTCGCTGGCGGCGGTGGCCGAAGTGGCTGCCGTTGTTGCTGGCCGCCGGAGTCGGGTTGGCCGTGTACGCGCGTACCGGGGCCGACCGGGTTCCGCCCCCGGCGAGCCGGTCGTCGAGCCGTAGCCGACGTCGTTGCCGTCGTGCCGGGCGCGCAGGGCGAAGACCCCCTCCAGCAGGCG
>NZ_JBFAVI010000244.1:0-7619 GCF_040679695.1 Micromonospora sp. NPDC052213 | reverse complement strand
CCGCCGTCATGTCGAGCACGAGACGGATCTACGCCGGCGCCGCCCTCACCGTTGCGGCGCTGGTGGCCGTCCTCGCCCTCGCCGGCAGGATCGACTCCACCTCCACCGCCGCGTCGAAGGTCGAGGTGGTCTCGCTCGACCCGGCCGACGGCGCCGTCCTGTCGGGCGCGCCGACCGCGGTACGGATCCGGGTCGACGGCCGGCCGGACCTCGCCGGATCCCACATCTCCGTCTACGACGCGGACCGGTCCCTGCTCAACCAGGGGGCGCTGACGGCCGTCGGCCGCGACGGCCTGGCCCAGGCGGTGCGGGTCACCGGGGCCGGTGCGGTCGCCGTCGCGTACCACGTGGTCACCGACGACGGTCGGGACGCCTCCGGCATCGCCCGGTTCACGGTGGGCGCGGCGGGCGGGGCGGCGGCCCCGCAGCCGGAGCCCCCGGCGCCGGCCCACGCCCACGGCATCGACCCGGTCGGCGCCGCCCTGCTCGCCGTCGACGGCCTCGCGCTTCTCGCCGTGCTCGTGCTGCTCGCCCGGCGCCGCTCCCGCGTCGACCGCGACAACGCCTGATCCCGCGACCCGTCCCGGCCCGCCCGCCCGGTGGCCCGCCCGCGCCGGTCCGCTCTCCGGGTCCCGCCCGGTGGCTCCCGTCTCGGACCATTTCCAGGGCCCGCCCGTCCGCCCGTCCGCGCGTCCGCCCGTCCGCCCGTCCGTGCGTCCGCGCGCCCGGCTCGCGTCGCGGCTATCTTCCCGAGGCCCCGCCGCCCGGGTCGCCGCCCGGTCGTCGCCCGGGTCGCCGATCGGGCCGGCCCGGACGGTCGCTCGCCGTTCGGGGCAGCGCATCGTCGATCACCGCCCCGGCGCGCCGCCTTCATGTCACCCGCTCGTGTGGTGCGGACGTGGGGCGACGGCGCGGTGGGCACAAATCGGACGTTAGGTAAGTCATGGCTGCTAAAGTCCTCGACGTGCGGGCCGGACCGGCTCCGCTGGCACCACGCACCAGCAGGAAGGCCATGTGGCATGAACAAGACGTCCGACGTCGTCAGGGACACCGAGCGCGAGCTGCGCGATCACCCCAGCGGCATGAACGCCCTGGTGGTCCGGCGCAGCTACGACGCCTCACCGGAGGAGCTGTGGGACGCCATCACCGATCCCGAGCGCCTGGTGCGCTGGTTCCTGCCGATCTCCGGTGACCTGCGGGTCGGCGGGCGCTTCCAACTGGAGGGCAACGCCAGCGGCGAGATCCTGCGGTGCGAGCGGCCGAACACGATCGGCCTGACCTGGGAGTCGAGTGACGGCAGCAGCGAGGTCGAGCTGCGGCTCACGCCGGCGGGGGACGCCACCGTCCTGGAGCTGGAGCACGCGCCGGTGCCGGCCGACATCATCCCGAACGCGGCGCCGGGGGCGTGGGGCATCGGCGCCGGCTGGGAGATGAGCCTGGTCGCGCTGGACGACTACCTCGCCGGCACACTGCCCGAGGGCCGCGCGGTCGACTGGATCGCCACGGCGGGTCCCGAGGACATGGCGGCCGCGTCCGAGTCGGCCGAGCGGATCAGCCAGGCGTGGACGACGGTGATCGCCCAGCGGGGCTGACCCCCGGCGCGGTCCCGCCCCCGGCGGCCGTGCGGTCGGCTCACCAGGCGACCGGCAGCGCGTACAGGCCGAAGATGTTGCCGTCCTCCTTGAGCGGCAGGTCGTCCACGTCCACGGTCAGCCGCAGCCCCGGCAGCCGCCGGACCAGCCGGCTCAGCGCGACGTCCAGTTCCAGCCGGGCCAGGTGCTGGCCGGGGCAGATGTGGCGTCCGTAGCCGAAGGCGAGGTGGTGGCGGGCGTCGCGGTCCGGGTCGAACTCGTCCGGGCGGTCGAACGCCGTCGGGTCCCGGTTCGCGGCCTGGCCCAGTGCCACCACCCCGTCCCCGGCCCGGATGGTCACCCCACCGATCGTCACGTCGGCGGTGGCGGTGCGCGCGGTCGCCGCCTCGACGACGGTGAAGTACCGCAGCAACTCCTCGACGGCGGCGGGGAACCGGTCCGGCTCGGCGCGCAGGCGGGCGAGCCGCTCCGGATGGGTCAACAGGGCCAGCACGCTCAGTGAGATCATGTTCGACGTCGTGACGTGCCCGGCGACCAGCAGCACGAAGGCCATGCTCACCACGGCCTCGTGGTCCGGCTCGCCGGCCGCGCGCTGCGCGGCGAGCAGCCGGCTGAGCACGTCGTCACCGGGGTGCCGCTCCTTGTCGGTCACCACGTCGTCGAGGAAGTCGCGGATCTCGCGGGCGCACCGGGCCCGCTCGTTCGCGGGCGCGCCGCGGCTCAGCATCCGGGTGGACCGGCGTTCGAAGAACGCGTGTTCGCCGTACGGCACGCCGAGCATCTCGCAGATCACCCGCGACGGCACCGGATAGCTGAACGACGGCACCAGGTCGGCGCTCGACCGCCCGGCCGTCATGGCGTCGAGGTGCTCGTCCACCACCCGCTCGACCAGCGGCCGCAGTTGTCGCACCCGCCGCGCGGCGAACTCGTCGACGATCTGGCGGCGGGCCGCGGTGTGCTCCGGCGGGTCCATCCAGTTCAGCGGGGGGCGGAAGTTCTCGAACGAGGCCTGCCGCTGGCTCTCCGTGGTCGGCGCGAACCGCGGGAAACCGGCCCGGCGCCGGTCCGCGCTCATCCGCGGGTCGCCGAGCACCTGCTTGACGTCGGCGTACCGGGACACCACCCAGGCCGTGTTGCCGCCGAGCATGGGCAGCCGGGCGACCGGCTGTTCGGCCCGCAGCCGGGCGTACTCGGCCGGCGGGCCGAACGGGCACCGGCGGGGCAGCGGAAACGCGTCGATCCCGGCCGTGCTCTCAGCCCCGGCCGGCCCGGCCGCCACAGTCGGCTCGGTCGCCACAGCCGGCTCGGGTGGGACCGCCGGCTCGGCCGTGACCGCCGGCTCGGGTGGGACCGGCCGGCCGCCGTCGCGTCCGGTCATCGCAGCGCCCGCAGGCAGAGCAGGAGGCTGCGGGCCTCGATGTTGACCTGGTAGCTGAAGGCCGCCACGGCGGTCAGCTGGCGCAGGGTCAGCCAGGTGTAGTCCGGCGGTGTCGCGGTGGGGAAGTCGGGGCCCACCTCCACCACCATGTGCCGGGTCACCGCGTGGTGGAACCGCCCGCCCTCCTCCGACTGCAGCACGTCGTAGTGCACGCGCACCTCGTCGGAGAGGACCAGGTCGAGGTACGCCGGGCGGCCGTCGCGGGCCGGGCCGGTGAAGTTGTCCGGGGTGCACTGCACGGTCGGCCCCAGCTCGACGGTGTCCCGGTAGCCGGGCCGCAGATCGGCGTGGGCGAGCACGTGCAGCACGCCGTCGATGCGTCGGACGACGAACGCCACCAGACCCGTCCCGCACGGCGCCAGCAACGGCTGGCACCACTGCGCCACCTCCCGGTTGCTGGCCCGCACCCGCCGGCCGACGATGCGGAAGAACCGGCCGGAGCGGTGGCGGATCTCGTCGTCGGTGCGGTACCAGTCCCGCACCTCGCGCAGCGGGACCTGCCGGGTCGCCAGGGTGGGACCGGCCTTGTTGGCGGTCAGCCAGTTGCGGACCTCGAGCAGCGGATGCCACGCGCCGTCGTCGGCGAGCGAGGACTCCGCCACCGCCCGGCCGATCGCCCCGGCGTCCCCGTCCCCGCCCTCGTCGGCGACCGCGTGGCCGGGCAGGCAGGACAGCACGGTACGGGCGTCCATGTTGACCAGGTTCGGCCGGTGCAGCAGGTCGTGGATCTGGCCGAGGGTCAGCCACACGAAATCCTCGTGCGGTGCCACCTCGTCGGCGACCTCGACGATGATGTTCCGGTTGCGCTTGCCCCGGAACCAGGAGCCCTGCTCCGACTGGAGCACGTCCACGAGGACCCGGCCGCGCCCCGGTTCCAGGAAGTACTCCACGTAGCGGGACCGGGCGCCGCGGTGCGTGCGCTGGTAGTTGCTCGGGGTGGACTGCACGGTGGGGGAGAACTGGACGCCGTTGACGTTGCCCGGCTCCATCTTGGCCTGCATGAGGAAGTGCAGCACCCCGTCGATCTCCCGGGCCAGGATGCCGAGGATCGCCCGGTCGGGCTGGTGGATGATCGGCTGCCACCACTCGCCGACCGGCCCGCGGTCGGTCCGCACGTGCAGGCCCTCGACGCTGAAGAACCGGCCGCTCTCGTGCACCAGGTCGCCGGAGTCGGGCGCGAAGTGCCAGCCGGTCAGGTCGGCGAACGGCACCTCGGTGACCTCGAACGGGTTCGCCCGCTGTCGCTGCGCGAGCCAGGCCGCCAGCCGGCCGGCCGGGCGGGGGCGGTGCCGGGCCGACCGGGCCAGCCGGCGAGCGAGGTCGTCACGGTCGGCCCGGCCGGGGCCGGGTCGGGCGTCGGTGTGCGGCAGGAGCATGCTTCCTCCCTGACGGGGACGCGCTCGGCGGGACGCCGGTGGCCGGACGCCGGCCGGGTCGGGACCGGGCGTCCGACCGGTGGGTCAGCCCCCGGCCAGCGGCGGGACGATGGCGACCGTGCTGTCGGACCGGGCGGTCACCCGGGACCGGTCCGCCTTCTCGACGAGGTCCCCGTCGAGGTAGACGTTGTAGTAGGTCAGCGGCTCGCCCGTGTCGTCGAGCAGCCGGCGGCGGTAGACGGGGTACGTCTCGACGAACTCCCTGATGACGTCCCGCACGGTGCCCTCGTGGCACTCGAAACTCTTCTGCCCCCGGTGGGCCCAGCCGGCCGACAGCAACACCGTGACCATCGCTACCTCCCGTTGTCGTCGACGTCGGGGACCGCCGTGACGTCACGCGCACAACGGAAGCCGAGAGCGAAGTTGGACCATCCGGTCGGGTCCCCGTACAACCGTTCCGCGCACCGCACCTGGTAGCGGAAGTTCATCCAGGACCCGCCCCGGATCACCCGGAAACGCCCCATCACCAGGTGGATCGTCGGGTCGCACCGGGTGGTGGGTGAGTACAGGTGCGCCACCGTGGACGTCCACTCGTAGACGTTGCCGGTCATGTCGGCGCACCCGTCGACGCTGTCGCCACGCGGCGAGAACGCGCCGACCGGCGTGGTCTGCGGCATCGGCCCCTGGGCGGCGTGGATGGCCCCCCACCAGGTTCGCCAGGCGGCCAGGTCGCCGAGGGCCCCGGCCGTGTGCTCCGCGGTGTTGGCGTTCCGGCTGTCCCAGGTGTCCCCCCAGGGCCAGAGCCGGTACGACGGGCCGGTGGCGGCCCGCTCCCACTCCGACTCGGTGGGCAACCGCCGGCCCGCCCAGCGTGCGTACGCCTCGGCGTCCGCGAAGGAGATGTGTACGACAGGGTGGTCGTCGCGGTTGCGGACGCCGCTGCCGTAGCCGGCCGGGCGGTGCCAGCAGGCACCCTCGAGAACCTCCCAGTACTGCTCGCCGTAGACCATGCTGCCGCCGGCCCGCTCGGCGGACGTGACGTAGCCGGTGCGGGAGACGAAGGCGGCGAACTGGGCGACGGTCACCTGGTGCCGGTCGATGAGGTAGTCGGGCAGCGTGACCGGAATCTGCGGCGTCTCGTCGGTGAACCAGTCGCGGGGGAACGCCTGGCCCTCGCTGTCCAGCCAGTCCAGCGTCCGCTCGGGCGAGCCCTGCAGGAACGTCCCGCCCGGGATGCGGACCATGTCCTCGGGGGGCGCCTCCGGCGCGGGCCGGGCGGCGTCGAGGTCGCCGATGCGCGCCATCGCGTCAGCTCCCGTCCGGCCCGGTGACCGGGGTCGGCGTGGCCTCCAGGATGCCGACGACGCTCGGCGCCGGGCAGGGCGTGACGGACTCCAGCCGGAAGCCCGCCGCCCGCAGCAGCTCGCGGAACTCCGCCACGGTGCGCTCCCGGCCGCCGTGGCAGACCATCATGTTGAGGTCGTTCATGACCACCTGGGCGACGCTCGGCGCCGTGGTGACCGTCGCCGGCATCAGCGACTCGACGAGGATCACGCGGCTGTCGGGCCGGGCCGCCCGGCGGACGGTGCGCAGCACCTGCACGCACTGCTCGTCGTCCCAGTCGTGCAGCACGCTCTTGAGCACGTAGGCGTCCGCGCCCGGCGGCACGGAGACGAAGAAGTCACCGGTCTCCACCCCGCACCGGTCGGCGACGCCCTGCTCGGCGACGGTGCGCGCCGCGTCGGCCAGGCCGTCCGGGGTGTCGAAGACCGTGCCGCGCAGGTGCGGGTGCGCCGCGAGCACCCCGGCGAGCAGGGCGCCGCTGCCGCCGCCCACGTCCACCACCGTGCCCAGGTCGCCGAAGTCGTACGCCGACAGCAGCGTGGGCACGAAGGCCCGCGAGCCCTCGGCCATGGCCGCGTTGAACGCCGCCTGCCGCTGCGGGTCCGCCATCAGGTGGTCGAAGCAACTCCGGCCGTGCACGTGCTCCCACGCCACCTCACCGGTGCGCACGCTGTGTTCGAGCTGTCCCCACGCGGCCCAGCTCTCCGGCCCGGACAGCAGCAGCACCAGCTCCCGCATCGATCCGGTCACGTCCGCCCGCAGCACCTCGCCCTGTTCGGTGAGGGCGAAGGTGCCCGGCGCGGGCTCGTCGAGCACCTCCAGGAAGACCAGCGCCCGCAGCAGCCGGCGTAGCGACGGGGCGTCCGCGCCGGTGGCCGCCGCGAGGTCGCCGACGTCCCGCGCGCCGTCGGCGAGCAGGTCCGGTATCCGCAGCCGGACCGCCACGTGCAGCGTCTGCGCCGTGAAGAACCCGTAGATCAGCTGTTGCATCCGGTGCCGCAGCCCGGGTCGGGCGGCGGTCGTGGTGAGTTCCATGCGCTCCTCCGGGTCGACGCGTCCGGTGGGTCAGTGGGCCGCGGCGCCGGCGACGGCCCCGTCCGGCGACGGGGTGGCGAGCAGCTCGGCAAGGTGCACCGCGATCGCCGTGACGGTGGGCTGCTGCCAGAACAGCGAGGCGGGCAGCACCTGGTGGTAGGTCTTCTCCAGCCGCCGGCGCACGATGACCGTCATGACCGAGTCCATGCCCTGCTGCACCAGCGGCAGGCGCGGGTCGAGCGCTTCGGCGGCCAGCTTCATCTCGGCGGCGACCACCGCGCGTACCTCCTCGATCAGGCGCTCGCGCAGCTCGTCCGGGTCGAGGTCGGCCAGGGACTGCCGGGCCGGGCCGGTGCCGTCGGTGTCGGCGGCCGGGGCGTCGGGGACCACCGGGTAGCGCAGGCCCGTGAGCCGGGCGGCGACCGTGCCGTCCGCCCCGGAGACAGTCACGTCGACGGTGTCCTCCCGCCCACCGTCCTGCACGACGTCGACGATGGCGACGGCCGGCGGCGCGCCGGTCGTCCAGATCCGTTCGATCGTGTCGACGAGGCGCAGCCGTGGCTCGCCGGGGAACGCGGCCGGCGCGATGGACACCGCCGCGTCGACGACGGCCGCCCAGTCCTCGGCCGGCTCGGGGAAGCGGACCCGGGCCCGCAGCCCGCCGTTGCCGGTGGTGAGGCGGTCGACCCGCCACGGGAAGCCCGTCTCGGGCACGCCGACCCGGGCCAGCCGGTCCCGGACGAGCCCCGGGTCGGCGACCACTCCGCCCGGCCCCCGGGCGTCGACGGCCCGCGCCGGCGGGGCGTCGTCGTCCCGCGCCACGCGCGCGGGGGC
>NZ_JBFAVI010000243.1:0-7689 GCF_040679695.1 Micromonospora sp. NPDC052213 | reverse complement strand
CCGGCGGTCACGGTCGACACTGCGTGCTCGTCGTCGCTGGTCGCGTTGCACCTCGCGGCGCAGGCGCTGCGGTCGGGGGAGTGCGACCTCGCCCTCGCGGGCGGTGTGACCGTGATGGCCACCCCGAGCGCGTTCATCGGCTTCTCGCGGCAGCGGGGTCTGTCGGCTGATGGGCGGTGCAAGTCGTTCGCGGCGTCGGCGGATGGCACCGGTTGGGGTGAGGGCGTGGGCATGCTGCTGGTGGAGCGGCTGTCGGACGCTCGCCGTAACGGCCACCGGGTTCTGGCGGTGGTGCGGGGTAGCGCGGTGAACCAGGACGGGGCGTCGAACGGGTTGACCGCGCCGAACGGTCCGTCGCAGCAGCGGGTGATCCGTCAGGCTCTGGCGAACGCTGGTCTGTCCACGGTGGATGTGGATGCGGTGGAGGCGCACGGTACGGGCACCACGTTGGGTGATCCGATCGAGGCGCAGGCGTTGTTGGCGACGTATGGGCAGGATCGGCCGGGTGACCGGCCGTTGCTGCTGGGGTCGATCAAGTCGAACATCGGGCACACGCAGGCCGCGGCTGGTGTGGCGGGTGTGATCAAGATGGTCCTCGCGATGCGGCACGGCCTCGTGCCGCCGACGTTGCATGTGGATGAGCCGTCGCCGCACATCGACTGGGCGGCCGGGGCGGTGGCGTTGGCGACGGAGGCGACGCCGTGGCCGGTGGTGGGTCGGCCGCGTCGGGCGGCGGTGTCGTCGTTCGGGATCTCGGGGACGAACGCTCATGTGATCGTCGAGCAGCCGCCGGTCGAGGTGGTCGAGGGCGAGGTTGTGGAGCGTCGGGTGCCGCCGGTGGTGCCGGTGGTGTTGTCGGCGCGGACGGAGGCGGCGCTCGCCGGGCAGGCGGGCCGGTGGGCGCGTTGGCTCGCCGCCGACGAAACGCTGCGTCCGTTGGACGTGGCGTGGTCGTCGGTGACGACGCGGCCGGCGTTGGAGCAGCGGGCGGTGGTGGCCGCCGTCGACCGGGAGGGTCTGCTTGCGG
Source organism: Micromonospora sp. NPDC052213 (assembly GCF_040679695.1). Taxonomy (NCBI): domain Bacteria; kingdom Bacillati; phylum Actinomycetota; class Actinomycetes; order Micromonosporales; family Micromonosporaceae; genus Micromonospora; species Micromonospora sp. NPDC052213. Next base: position 6,662 of record NZ_JBFAVI010000243.1, on the reverse strand, counting down.
CGCTGACGGCTCTTGCTGCCGGTGAGCCGTCGGGTTCGGTGTTGACCGGCGCGTCCGAGCAGCGTGGGCACTTGGCCCTGCTCTTCTCCGGGCAGGGCGCGCAGCGCGCCGGGATGGGTCGGGAGTTGTACGGGGCGTTCCCGGTGTTCGCCACCGCGCTTGACGAGGTGTGCGGGCACCTGGACCCGCTGCTGCCGCAGCCGCTGAAGGCGGTGCTCTTCGCCGAGGCGGGCACGGCCGACGCGGGCCTGCTGGACCAGACCGTGTTCACCCAGGCCGGGCTGTTTGCGGTCGAGGTGGCCCTCTTCCGTCTGGTGGAGTCGTTCGGGGTGGTGCCGGACTTCGTGGGTGGGCATTCGGTCGGGGAGATCACGGCCGCGTACGTGGCCGGGGTGCTGTCCCTTGGGGATGCGTGCGCGTTGGTGGCCGCCCGGGGTCGGTTGATGCAGGCGTTGCCGGCCGGCGGCGGGATGCTGGCGGTGAACGCGGCCGAGGCCGAGGTGCTGGCGTCTCTGGACGGGCTGACCGACCGGCTGGGCGTCGCGGCGGTGAACGGCCCGACCTCGGTGGTGGTGTCCGGGGCGGTCGACGCGCTCGACGAGGTCGAGCAGGTCTGGAAGGCGCGTGGTGTCCGGACGCGGCGGTTGACCGTGAGTCACGCGTTCCACAGTCCGCTGATGGAGCCGATGCTGGCCGAGTTCCGGGCAGTGCTGGGAGACCTGACGTTCTCGGCGCCGCTGCTGCCGGTCGTGTCGAACCTGACGGGGGCGCTGGCTGACGGCGACGAGATCCGCACGGTCGACTACTGGGTGCGGCACGTCCGGGAGGCCGTCCGGTACGCCGACGGCGTCACCACGCTGCGCAAGGCCGGGGTGGACACGTTCCTGGAGGTCGGCCCGCAGAGCGTACTGACCGCCATGGTCGCCGACGTGCTGCCCGACGAGGCGGGCGTGCTGTCCGTCGCCGTCCAGCGTCGGGACCGGCCCGAGACCCACGCGCTGCTGGCCGCCCTCGGCGAACTGCACGTCCACGGCGAGCCGGTGACCTGGCGGACCTGGTTCGCCGACTCCGGCGCCCGCCGCGTCGACCTGCCGACGTACGCGTTCCAGCACCAGCGGTTCTGGCCGGAAGCCGCGCCGCGCCAGCAGGCCACCCCGGACACGGGCGGCGACGCCGAGTTCTGGGCCGCCGTCGAGAGCGGCGACCTCGCCGCCCTCGCCGGCCAGCTCGGCGACGACGCCGCGGTGGACGCGCTGACTCCGGCCCTGCCCGTCCTGTCCACCTGGCGCCGCGCCCGCACCCGCGACGCGGCGGTGAACGGGTGGTCGTACCAGGTGGGGTGGCGGCGGATCGACCTGGCCGACTCCCCGGCGGCGGTCGGGACCTGGCTGCTGGTCGAGCCCGCCGGCGAGCCGTCGGCCGACCGGATCGCCGCCGCGCTGACCGCCTCCGGTGGGGACGTGCGTCGGGTGACCGTCGACCCGGCCACCGTCACCCGCGCCGGCCTCGCCGAGCTGCTGGGCGGCGCGCCGGCCGACGGGCCGGTCGGCGTGGTCTCACTGCTCGGCCTGCGCGACGAGCCACACCCGGACCACCCGTCCGTGCCGGTCGGTACGGCGGCCACCCTGCTGCTGCTCCAGGCGCTGCACGACGCCGGGGCGACCGCCCCGCTGTGGTGCGTGACCCGGGGCGCGGTCGACGCGGGCGACGGCGAACCCGTCCGCAGCGCCGGCCAGGGCGGCCTGTGGGGCCTGGGCCGGGTGGCCGGCCTCGAACTGTCGCAGTCCCGGGTGGGTCTGCTGGACCTGCCCGAACGGGACGTCGACCCGGCCCGGCTCGTGGCGGCGCTCGTCGCCGCCGGCGACGAGGACCAGCTCGCGATGCGGCCCACCGGCGTGTACGCCCGGCGGCTGACCCGGGCCACGCCCGCCGACGCGGCGGCGGCCGAGCGGTGGCGGCCCTCCGGCACCGTGCTGGTCACCGGCGGCACGGGCGCACTGGGCGCGCACGTGGCCCGCTGGGCGGCCGGCAACGGCGCCGAGCACCTGGTGCTGACCAGCCGGCGCGGCGACGCCGCCCCCGGCGCGACGGAGCTGCGCGACGAGATGACCGCCCTCGGCGTACGGGTGACGGTGGCGGCGTGCGACGTGGCCGACCGGGACGCCGTGGCCGGGCTGCTGGCCCGGCTGGACGACGACCCGGCGCCGCTGACCGCGGTGGTGCACGCCGCCGGCCTGAACGACGTCGTCCCGCTCGTCGACACCGACCTGGCCCGGCTCGCCGCCGTCATGGGCGGCAAGATCGCCGGGGCGGCGCACCTGGACGAGTTGCTCGGCGACCGGCCGCTGGACGCGTTCGTGCTGTTCGCCTCGATCGCCGGGGTGTGGGGCAGCGGCGGGCAGGCCGGCTACGCGGCCGGCAACGCCTACCTCGACGCGCTCGCCGAGCGGCGGCGCGCCCGGGGCCTCGCCGCCACCTCCGTGGCGTGGGGGCCGTGGGCCGACGGCGGGATGGCCACCGACGAGGCCCAGCGGGAGCTGGCCCGACGCGGGCTGCGAGTCATGTCCCCGGCCGACGCGGTCCACGCCCTGCGGGTCGCCGTCGGGCGCGGACGCGCCTGCCTCACCGTCGCCGACGTGGACTGGGCGACGTTCGGCCCCGCGTACGCCTCGACCCGGCCGCGACCGCTGCTGGCCGACCTGCCCGAGGCGCGGCCGGCCGACCGGCCCGCCGAGGACGAGCCGGGCGACGGCGGGCAGCCGCTGCGCGAGCAACTGCTCGCCCTGCCCGGGGACGAGCAGGACAAGCTCCTCACCGACCTGGTCCGCACCCACGCCGCGGCCGTCCTCGGCCACCCCGGCCCGGAGCGGGTCAAGCCGCGGCGCGCGTTCAAGGAACTCGGGTTCGACTCGCTGACCGCGGTCGAGCTGCGCAACCGGCTCACCCGGGCCACCGGCCTGTCCCTGCCCACCACGCTGGTCTTCGACTACCCCGACCCGGCCGCCGTGGCCGGCCACCTGCTCACCGCGCTGGTCCCCGAGACCGGGCGGCAGGAGGCGGCCGACCCGGCCGAGGTGGCGGTGCGCCAGGCCCTGGCCACCATCCCGCTGGCCCGCATCCGCGAGGCCGGACTGCTGGACCTGCTACTCAAGCTCACCGACGGCGACGACGCCGAGCAGGCCCCGACCGGCGAGGACGGCGACTCCATCGACGAGATGGACGCCGACGCCCTCATCCGGCTGGCGCTCGACGGCTCCGAGTCCTGACCCTTGTCCCACGTACGGAGTACATGATGTCCACGTCTGCAGATAAGGTCGTCGAGGCGCTTCGGGCTTCGCTCAAGGAGACCAGCCGGCTCAAGCAGCTCAACCAGCAGCTGACCGCGGCGGCCCGGGAGCCGATCGCCATCGTCGCCATGTCCTGCCGCTACCCGGGCGGGGTGGCCAGCCCCGACCAGATGTGGGACCTGGTCGCCTCCGGCGGGGACGCCATCGGCGGCTTCCCCACCGACCGGGGCTGGGACCTGGACAACCTGTACGACCCGCAGGCCGACCGGGCCGGCAAGTCCACCACCCAGCAGGGCGGCTTCCTCTACGACGCGGCGGAGTTCGACGCCGACTTCTTCGGAATCTCCCCCCGCGAGGCCCTGGCCATGGACCCGCAGCAGCGGCTGCTGCTGGAGACGTCCTGGGAGGCGTTCGAGTCGGCCGGCATCGCCCCGTCGTCGGTGCGGGGCCAGAAGGTCGGCGCGTTCGTCGGCACCGCCGCCAACGGCTACGGCGTCGGGCAGGACGGCGGCGCGGACGGCGCCGACGAGGGCTACCTGCTGACCGGCACCGTCACCAGCGTCGTCTCCGGGCGGATCGCGTACGCCCTCGGGCTGGAGGGGCCGGCCGTCACCGTCGACACGGCCTGCTCGTCCTCCCTGGTCGCACTGCACCTGGCCTGCCAGGCGCTGCGGGCCGGCGAGTTCGACCTGGCCCTGGCCGGCGGCGTCTGCGTCATGGCCACCCCCAGCCCCTTCGTCGGCTTCTCCCGCCAGCGCGGCCTCGCCTCCGACGGGCGGTGCAAGTCGTTCGCCGCCGCCGCCGACGGCACCGGCTGGGCCGAGGGCGTCGGCCTGCTGCTCGTCGAGCGGCTCTCCGACGCCCAACGCAACGGCCACCGCATCCTCGCCGTCATCCGCGGCAGCGCGATCAACCAGGACGGCGCGTCGAACGGTCTCACCGCCCCGAACGGACCCGCTCAGCAGCGGGTGATCCGGCAGGCGCTCAGCAACGCGCGCCTCACCACCTCCGACGTGGACGCCGTCGAGGCGCACGGCACCGGCACCACCCTCGGTGACCCGATCGAGGCGCAGGCGCTGCTCGCCACGTACGGGCAGGAGCGCGGCGATGGCGAGCCGCTGTGGCTCGGCTCGATCAAGTCGAACATGGGGCACAGCCAGTCGGCCGCCGGTGTCGCGGGTGTCATCAAGATGGTGATGGCCATGCGGCACGGCGTCCTGCCCGCCACGCTGCACGTCGACGAGCCGTCCCCGCACATCGACTGGTCGGCCGGTGCCGTCGAGCTGCTCACCGAGGCCCGGCCCTGGCCGGAGGTGGACCGGCCCCGCCGGGCGGCCGTGTCGTCGTTCGGCATCAGCGGCACCAACGCCCACGTCATCCTCGAACAGGCCGACCCCGCGCCCGCCCCGGCCCCCGTACCGGAGCAGCCCGGCCTGCTCGCCACCCCCGCCACCGTCTGGTCGCTGTCGGCCCGGTCCGCGTCCGCGCTGCGCGAGCAGGCCGCCCGGCTCGCCCGGTACGTCCGTGACCATGACGACGTCGACCCGGCCCGGCTGGCCTGGTCGCTGGCGACCACGCGGTCCGTGTTCGAGCACCGGGCGGCCGTGGTGGCCGCCGACCCGGCGCAGTTGCTCGCGGGGCTGGACGCGGTTGCCGCCGGCACCCCCGCCGGCACCGTCGTCACCGGCGAGGCCGGCGAGCCGGGGGAGGGTCCGGTCTGGGTGTTCCCGGGGCAGGGCGCGCAGCACGTGGGGATGGCGGCCGGGCTGATCGGTGCGTGTCCGGTGTTCGACGAGGCTCTCGCCGAGTGTCAGGTGGAGTTCGACCGCTGGCTCGATATCGACGTCCGCGCGGTGCTGATGGGCACCGACGACTCGTGGTTGGGTCGTTCCGAGGTGGCGCAGCCGGCGTTGTTCGCGGTCGGTGTGGGTCTGGCGCGGTTGTGGCGGCAGGCCGGCATGACCCCGAAGGCGGTGATCGGCCACTCGCAGGGTGAGATCGTGGCCGCTCACGTGGCCGGGGTGCTGTCGTTGGCCGACGCGGTGAAGGTGCTGGCGTTGCGGGTGCGGGCCCTGGCGATCATTGCCGGCACCGGGGCGATGGCGGCGATCGACCTGCCTGCCGCCGAGGTGGAGGCACGGCTGCCCGAGGGCGTGACCGTGTCCGTCATCAACGGCCCCGGTACCACGGCGGTCGCCGGGCCGCCGCAGCCCGTCGCCGACCTGGTCGCGGCGTGCGTCGCGGAGGGTGTGCGGGCCCGGCTCGTGGCCGTTGACTACGCCTCGCATTCGCCGGCGGTGCAGCCGGTCTCCGACCGGGTACGCACCGAACTGGCCGGCCTCGCCCCGAGCGACGGCGACGTCCGGATCATCTCCACCGTCACGGGGACCTGGCTCGACGGTTCCCGCATGGACGCCGACTACTGGGCGGAGAACCTGCGCCTGCCGGTGCTGTTCGACACCGCCGTGCGTACCGCCATCGACGCTGGTCACACGGACTTCGTGGAGGTCTCCCCGCACCCGGTGCTGACCATGTCGGTGACCGCGATCCTCGACGACACCGGCACCACCGGCCGGGCACTGGCCACCCTGCGCCGTGGCGAGGACGCCGCGCTCCGGCTGCTCACCAGCCTCGCCGCCGCCCACGCCAACGGGCTGCCGGTGGACCACCGCCGGATCCTCGCCCCCGCGCCGATCCTCACCGACCTGCCCACGTACGCCTTCCAGCGGCAGCGCTACTGGCCGGAGCGGACCACGCCGGCGGTTGCCGGACCGGTCAGCCCGGACGTCGTCGACGTCGAGTTCTGGTCGGCGGTGGAGCGTTCCGACGTGGCGGCGCTGGCCGCCCAGCTCGACGGCGGCGCGGCCGACGCGGAGCTGCTCGCTCCGGCGTTGCCGGTGTTGTCGTCGTGGCGGAAGGCCCGGTTGCAGCGGGCGGTGCTGGACGGCTGGTCGTACCGGGTGGTGTGGAAGCCCGCCTCCCCGGCCGGCGGGGCGACCCTCGCCGGCGACCTGCTCGTGGTGCGGCCCGCCGCCGACGCGGCCGTGGACGGCTGGCTGGACCTGCTCGCCGCCGCCCTGCCCGACGGGGTGGCCGTACGGGCGCTGGCCGTCGATCCGGCCCGGGTCACCCGGGCGGAGCTGGCCGAGTCGCTGGCCGGGCACCGCGAGACGCCACCGGCCGCCGTGGTGTCCCTGCTCGGCCTCGCCGACGCGCAGTACCCCGACCACCCCGGCATCCCCACCGGGCTGGTCGCGACCACCCGCCTCGTGCAGGCGGCGCAGGACGCCGACCTGCCCGCGCCGCTGTGGTGCGTCACCCGGGGCGGCGTCGGCACCAGCCCCGCCGAGCCGGTCGCCAGCGCCGCCCAGCACG
>NZ_JBFAVI010000242.1:0-7806 GCF_040679695.1 Micromonospora sp. NPDC052213 | reverse complement strand
ACGGGCGGACCGGCACCGCCCCGCCCGACCACGTCCGCCCGGCCGTCCTTCCCACCCGGGCGGACGTGGTCGCGCACCCGGGGACCCGACCGGCACGCCAGCACGGCACGAGAGCAGGGCGGCAGGAGGACACCGGGTTGTCGTTCGCGGTGCGGGAGGCGGAGGACTTCACCCTGCCGGCCACGACGCGCGGACGGGCGTCAGTAGCGCCAGGGGTGGCCGGTCTCGCGGTACTCCTCGACGGGCACCAGCGGCACGCCCGGCGCCATCCGGTCCACGTAGAGCCGCCCCTCCAGGTGGTCGATCTCGTGCGCGACGAGCCGGGCCATGCCGAACTCGAACGAGGTGATGATCCGGCTGCCGTCGTACTGGGCGTGCTCCACGTCGATCCGCAGTGGCCGGGGCACCAGGCCACGGTGGTCGAAGAAGGAGAGGCAGCCCTCGTACTGCTCGTCGGTGTCCGGGGAGGTGTCGACCACCCGGGGGTTGAGCAGCACGACCGGCTCGGCCGACCGGTCGGGGGGTCGGACCACCGCCGCGGCCCGGCCGAGGTCGAGCTGCGGGGCGGCGATGCCCACGCCCTTACTGAACGGGTGCAGCTCGTCGAGCCGGACCAGGGCCGTGCAGAGGCGGTCGACCACGTCCCGGGCCGCCTGCTCCTCGCGGGGCAGGTCGAACGGGCGCGCCGGCTGGCGGAGCAGGTCGCTGCCGCGCTGCACGATGCCGATGCCGCGCATCCGGTCGCTGGGCCGGACCCGCCCGGCCTCCTCCGGCTCGGCGTCGGGCCGGCCGCGGAACCGCCACTGCAACCGGTAGCGCGCGTTGAGCGGCGGATCGTCGGTCGCCCAGTCGAAGATCACCCGGTCGGCGTCGTCGCGGCGGGTCACCGGCGTGCGCAGCGGGCCCTCCTCCGCCGAGAGCGAGGTCTCCGCGCCCCAGACCTGCGGGTCGAGGGCGGCCGGGAGGTCCAGGCGTACGGCCATCTGCCGGGTGGGCAGCCGGACGGCCCGCTGGAACCAGGGGCCCCACTTGTCGTGCCCAACGCAGTACGCGTACTCGATGGTGGCCCGGTCGCCGGGGTAGAGCGGGAAGCGTCGGTCGGCGTTCTCGAAGAGCAGCCAGATCTCCTTGAAGGCGTCCCGGTCGTGCTTGGCCCGCCAGTGCATCGCCTCCTGCTCGCCCGCGTCCTCCCGGACGGCCCGCAGCCGCAGCTCGGCGAAGGTGAGCGGATGCTCCCGGTGGTGCCGGTTGGACCGCCCCGGGTCGTTCGGGTAGCGGTCGACGGCGACCCGCACCAGGTAGCGGGTGACCGGCTCGGTGCCGGCGTTGTAGAGCTCCCGCCGGATGACGCAGCGGTACTCGTCGCCGAGGTGGGTGAGCGTGGCGAGTTCCCGCTCGACGATGAGCCCGGTGCCGGGCGGCATCCACTGCCCGGGGACGGGCGGCTCCCGCAGGGCCCGTTCGGCGCGGGCGTGGCGCAGCTCGTCGTACTCCCTGAAGCGCTGCCAGATCGCGCCGCTGGCCTCCAGCACGGCCTCGGCGCGGCGCGCGAAGTCCTCGGTGGGGCGGTGCCGCCGCCCCTCGACGTGGCTGACGTACGACGGGTCGAACCCCATCAGGGTGGCGAGCTGCTTCTTGGACAGCCCCCGCCCCGTACGGTGCCGGGCGAGCTCGGCAGCGAAGGAGTCGGCAGCCCGATCGAGCGGTGAGGTCGTCATCAGCTTCCTCGTGGCCGGGAGTATCAGTTTCACGTTCTGTGGCCACGCACACACGGGAAGTGCCGCCTTGCCGACACGAGCCTTGACATCGAACGATGTTCTTCGATACTGCGCGCCGGCGTTTCCCGCCCCGACCCCCGGGTAGTACGCCGCACGCGGCGGAGTGATCCGCACCTCCCGATCCGGCGTAGGTGAGGCTTCCCTTATCCCGCGAGCTGTGGTTAGGCTAGCCTTAGCTCGGCGACGGGCGCTTCGAACGGGGGGATGAGTCGGATGACAGCGGTGATGCCTGGGCGTCAGGTCGCCGCCGCGCCGCTGGCCCCGGTCACCGCCGCCCTGCGTGCCATGTTCGGCACCGACGACGTTCCCGGCCTCGCGCCCGGCCTGCTGGTCGCCGACGAGTTCGGCTGGGGCCGGGCCAGCACCCTGGTCGACGGCACCCGGCTGCCGGAGTTCCTGCACTCGGCCAGCCTGCGCTGGGGCGGCACCCCGCACGCCTGCGCCGCGCTGGCCTGGAAGTCCTACAGCTACTGGACGGCGCTGCCCGTGGTGCTCGGCTGGGCCTCCGCCCGCCGGGTGCCGCTGCTCGACCCGGCCGACGTGCTGATCCACTTCGAGGACCACCGCCCGCTGCTCACCCTTGGCCTGCGCCGCTCGACCACGGTCGCGGTGCTGCCGGGCGACCCGCTGGCGCTCTCCGGGCTGCCCGAGGTGCGGGTCGTCGCCGACGAGGCCGAGCTGCTCCGGGTGCTCCGCGCCTCGCTGCTCGACGCCCACCTGGCTCCGATGATCGCCGCGATCCAGGCCGAGGTCCGGATCGGCGCGCGCACCCTGCTCGGGTCGGTGGCCTCCGGCATCGCCCACGGCATCCTCCGGGCCGCCGACGGCCTGCCCGGCTCCTCGGTCGAGACGATCGAGACCCTGCTCGGCGCGCTGGACCTCGCCGACCTGGTGGAACTCGTCCCCGGCCCGACGGGCGAGCCGACCGTGCAGCGCCGCACCTGCTGCCTCGCCTTCACCCTCCCCAAGCCCAAGATCTGCCAGGGCTGCTGCGTCCGCCCGTAGCGCCCGACCTCCCGGTCCCGCCTCAATCGGTGAGCGTACGGACGTCCCAGAGCCAGACCCCTCCGGTGTACGTGGGGCGGATGCCGGTCAGCTCGGTCATCCCCCGGCGCAGCGCGTCGGCGTGCCGGTGCGGGCCGAGGACCACCGCCCCCGCCCGCCAGTACCGCAGGTCCCCGACCGCGTCGACCCGCGCCTGCGGGGTGATCGGCGGCACCGCGCCGGTGCGCCGGATCTCGGCGAAGAACTCGCTGGTCGGCCGGGGCGGGGCGGAGAACAGCGCGACCCGGTCCCGCCCGGGGCGGGTGTCCGGGCCGAGGAAGTAGCCGCGGGCGATGGGCATGTCCAGCCCGGTCCGCGCCGACCAGCGCAGCGGGTCGGCGTAGTGGGTGTCGGGCAGGGGCAGCGTCACGATGCTCCGCCCGCCGGCCGCGTACGGCCGCCAGGCGCCGGAGGTGACGAAGGCGGGGACGGGGTCGAGCCGGGTGGTGGGCAGCGGGGTGGGCAGGATCGGCAGCAGCGCCATGGCGAGCACCGTGGCGGCGGCGAAGCGGATCTGCGGTCGGGCCCGCGGGTGCCGGGCGGCCAGGACGCGCACGTGCTCCGCCCCGTAGGCGAGCAGCACCCCGACGATCGGGGTGATCGCCAGCGCCCACCGGGTCGGCACCACCGAGTGCAGGATCGGCAGGCCCTCCAGCGCCGCCCACGGGCCGGGCACCCCGGTCCCCCTCCCGTTGAGCTGGATCTCCCGCCCCAGGGAGAGCAGGCCGAAGAGCAGCGTGAGGGCGGCCAGTCCGCGCACCACGACGTGCCGGCGCAGCCACCAGAGCAGGGCGACGACGAGCACGACCAGCGGCCAGCCGAAGAAGGCGTTCTCCTCGGTCGGGTTCTTCGCCAGCCCCTGCGCCGTACGCGCGTCACCGGCGAGGGACTCCCGGGAGTACGCCACGAACGAGGCGAGGTCCGTGGAGTAGCCGCGGATCAGCCACGACAGTCCGTGGTAGGCCCCGGGCCCGAAGAACTGGACGTACAGCGGGTACGCCAGCAGGACGAGTGCCACCACGGCGGCCGTGCCCAGGCCGGCGAGGAAGGGCCGGGCCCGGCGGCGCAGTTCGGGCCGGCCGAGGACGAGCGCCCCGACGACCACGCCCAGCCCGATCGCGGTCATCAGCAGCACTTCGAGGTTGATGAAGGCCTGCCAGACGATCGCGAGCGCGAGCAGCAAACCGTTGCGCAGCCAGCGCCCGGGCTCGGCGAGCCGCAGCGTGCGCCAGATGATCAGGGGCACGACGAACTGCGAGACGATGTTGGGGTGCGCGTTCGCGTGCGAGACCATCGCCGGGGCGTACGCGCAGAACGCCGCGCCGAGCCAGGCCGGCCCCCGGGAGCCGACGACCACCCGGGAGAGCAGGAGGTACCAGGCCGTCGCCGTGGCGATCATGCCCAATGTGAGGAACAGCAGAAACGACGCCCGCGTGCCGAACAGCAGCGTGACGGGCGTCATTGGGATAGATACGGATAATACGGACGTATTTGCCATCAGATTGACGCTGTCCGGCACGTTCATCCGGTCGGAGGTGAACGGATAAACGAAATCGGTCACCACCCGCGCGCCGTGCGCCATCATCCACTCGAACTGGGACTGGTCCGTACGGTTGTCCCGGATGCCGTGGGCCGGGCGCAGCCACAGCCGCGCGGTCACCCAGAAGCCGAGCAGGACGAAGCTCGCCACGGCGGCGAGGTCCGTCCACCACCCCTCCCAGGGGCGTACGCCCCGGTCGGACCCGCTTTCCGGCGCTCCGCGTCCCGGCATGCCGGCGGGGAGGTCCGATTCAGGAGTAGTCATAACGATTCGTAGAGTAGTCAGGCTATGGCACCGCCGTGACATGTTTCGGGGTACTGCCGTACTATGTGCCGGGTTCGCCGACCGCCGATCACGTGCCCACCCCCCGACCGCAATTCGGCCACCCAGGTGCCCCGATTCTTCTGCCGTCAGCGCGGATGATTCACTCTGTCGGTCCAGGCGCGGGTCGAGTCATATCGTGAGGAATCGACGCATGGCAGAAATCACTGGGGATCAGCGCGTGCAGTCCGAGGTCCTGGAAGGCCTCGCGACCGCGGTCAACCACCGTCGCTGGTTTGTCGAGCTGGCGGTGCCGCACCTCGGTGACAACCCGATCGAGATCGGCAGCGGGCTCGGCGACTACGCCCTGGAGTGGGCGGAGCGGCTGCCCCGGTTCACCGCCACCGAGGCCGACCCGGACCGGCTCGTCTCCCTGAAGGAGCGGCTGGCCGACCAGCCGAACATCGAGGTCCGCCAGATGCTGCTGCCGCACTCGGAGCGGGGCGACTACAGCGCGGCCGTGTCGTACAACGTGCTGGAGCACATCGAGGACCACGTGGGCGCGCTGCGCAGCATGCGCGACCTGGTCCGGCCAGGCGGCAACGTCATCATCATCGTGCCGGCGTTCCAGTTCGCGATGAGCCCGGCGGACATCGCCACCGGCCACGTACGCCGCTACACCAAGAAGACCCTGGCCGACGCGATGACCGCCGCCGGCCTGACGGTGGAGAAGATCCACTACGCGAACGCACTCGGGCTGATCGGCTACTTCATGGCGACCAAGGTCTTCCGGCTGATGCCGAAGGAGGGCCCGATGGTCAAGGTCTACGACACCCTCGTGCTCCCCGCCACCAAGGCGGCGGAGCAGCGCGTCCGCCCCCCGTTCGGCCAGTCCGTCTTCGCCGTCGCCCGCGTCCCCGCCTGACCCTCCTCCCTCTGCCCGCCCTGCCCCGCGATCTTGCACCTGCCGCCCCGGCGCACAGGGCGAAAGCCGCGAGACAAGGGCCGAAATGCAAGATCGCGGGGCAGGGAGAGGGGTTACTGCTTGACCTGGTAGGTGGGGCGGATGACGGCGCGGGCCAGGGTGTGGAAGGCCAGGTTGAAGCCGACCACGGCGGGGGTGGCGTCGGGGGTGACGTCGAGGCGCTCCACGTCGAGGGCGTGCACGGCGAAGACGTAGCGGTGCGGGCGGTCACCGGCCGGCGGCGCGGCGCCGCCGTAGCCGTGGTCGCCGTAGTCGTTGCGGACCGTGAAGGCGGCACCGAGATCCTCCGCGCCCGCTCCTCTGGGCAACTCGGTGACGCTCGCCGGCAGGTTGACCAGCACCCAGTGCCAGAACCCGCTGCCCGTCGGGGCGTCCGGGTCGAGGCAGGTCACGACGAAGCCCCTGGTCTCGGCCGGGAAGCCGGACCAGGCGAGTTGCGGCGAGACGTTCCCGCCCCCGACGCTGCCGTGGGCGTACGCGGCGTCCATCGGCTCGCCGTTCTGCACGTCGTCGCTGGTCAGGGTGAACGACGACACGGTCGGCAGCAGCTCGTACGGGTCCGGGGCGATCGGTCGTTCCAGGGTCATCTGGACAGGTCCTTCCGGTGAGCGCGGTTGTCCTCCGCACCCTTCATACCCCGCCGACGCCCGCGATCGAACCGGAGGCGCCCGGCGTCCCGTACGAGGCGGCTCCGGCCCGAGCCGACACGTCACGTGCACGCTGGGCAAGAATGCCTCCCCATGGGCCTTGATCTCTACGTCGGACCGCTGACCCGCTACCACCTGAACGACTGGCTGACCATCACACAGCAGATCGGCGCACAGGAGGGATACGACGTGCGGATCGTCCGGGCGCACGAGGACGAGGACCCCGAGACCGACCCGGACATGGTCCAGAACGCCGTACGGGAGTGGCAACAGTGGCTCGGGGAGGCGCTCGGCGGCCCCGTGGACTGGCCGGAGAGCGCGACCCAGCCGTACTGGACCGACAAGCCCGACTGGGACGGCTTCGGCGCCGTTCTGCTGCTCGCCGCGTACGACGAGCGCCCGGACCTGTGTCCGAGCCCCTGGGACAAGGCGGACAGCCCGCGCGCGTTCGCCGACGCTCCCGCGTACCAGGCGGCCTCGGCCCAGCCCGAGCGCTACCTCACCCTGCTGTCGGGGGTGGAGTGGTGGTTGCCGCTCGCCGAGGATCCGCTCGTGTTCGAGGCGTCCCGACCCACGGGTCAGCCGACCCGGATGGGTTCGATCGACCGGCTGGCGGCGGAGCTGCGCCTGCTGGACGAACGCGCCGGTGTCCTCGCCGGGCACGACCCGGCCGAGCTTCGGCGGGGGCTGCCCTCCGATGACCCGACGCTGGCGGAGGTCGCACGGTTCGGCCTCGCGGTGATGCTCGATCTCGCCGAGACCGCGATCGAGCACCGACAGCCCCTACTGCTGGACTACTGACTCACCACCCGAACGGCACCACGTGTGCTCGCGGCCAGTCATGGTTGGCTGCGGGACGAACGGGTCCGGGCCCGACTGGTCGGCGTCGCCAGCCTCGGCTACACCGGTGTGTTCACGATATTCACCCGGCAGGCGAAGCGGGGCATGCCGGTGACCCGTCTCGATCGACAGACACTGGTCGCCTTCGCCGGGGTAGCGGTGTTCACCTTCGTGACGGCCGCTGCGGTGGTCGTCGCTGCGCGTCGGCGGTCCGCGCCGCCCAACGACAGGGAGCAGCGCGCCGAACTGTCGGGCGTGCCGGCCCACTGAGCGCCGCCGCTGACGCTACTGATCGCCGACGCGGAGACCGACAACGGCGACAGCGCCCGAGACGCGGCGGCCCGGAGCGAGACGAAGTGAGACCCGCTCACCGTTCGTAGACCCGCCCGCCCCCTGGCCGGCGTTCGTGCTGGTCAGGGGGCGTTTTTGCTGTTCATCGGCGGAGGGTGTGGGATTCGAACCCACGAAGGACATCGCTGCCCTTACCGGTTTTCAAGACCATGAAGGTCAAGCGTCTGACTTGGCCGAATACACGCCATCACCCCAACCGCGACACGAATACGACAAGCCCAGCACGTCGCTGCGTTAGGAGTCCGGCCTTTGACGGTTGCAGGCATCCACTGGCGGTTGAAGCCTCCAGAGCCGAGTCCGGCCCGTAGGACTCGTCCGCTGGCAAACACCCACCTCAACAAGGCTTGGCCGATGCCGACC
>NZ_JBFAVI010000241.1:0-7947 GCF_040679695.1 Micromonospora sp. NPDC052213 | reverse complement strand
GGGAGGGGCGGCGCGCTCGACGGGGACCGACGCTGGGCCGGGTCAGACGTTGAAGCCGAGGGAGCGGAGCTGGTCGCGCCCCTCGTCGGTGATCTTGTCGGGGCCCCACGGCGGGAGCCACACCCAGTTGATCCGGATGTCGTCGACCAGGCCGCCGCCGGGGCCGGTGGTCAGCGCCTGGCGGGCCTGGTCCTCGATCACGTCGGTCAGCGGGCAGGCCGCCGACGTCAGCGTCATGTCCAGCGTGGCGACGTTGTCGTCGCCGACGTGCACCCCGTACAGCAGGCCGAGGTCGACCACGTTGATGCCCAGCTCGGGGTCGACGACGTCCTTCATCGCCTCCTCGATGTCGGCGACGGCGGCCCGGGCACCCGCGGCCTTGCCGCCGTCACCCACGGCCGGTGCGGCGGCGTCCGTGGCCGGCGTCGCCGTGCCCTCGGCCGCCGGCGTCGCCGCGGTGGCGGTGTCCTCGCTACTCATGCCTTAACCTCCGAAGGGCTCGCGCCCACGCCGGCGCGTGCCGCGGCGTCCTTGAACGCCATCCACGGCAACAGCGCGCACTTCACCCGGGCCGGGTAGCGGGCGACGCCCGCGAACGCGACCCCGTCACCGAGCACGTCCTCGTCCGGCGTGACCTGACCACGGCCGGACATCAACTCCACGAACGCCTCGTGCACCTGGAACGCCTCACCCGCGCCCCGCCCGACCAGCAGCTCGTGCAACACGCTCGCCGACGCCTGGCTGATCGAGCAGCCCATGCCGTCGTACGAGACGTCGTGCAGCACGTCACCGTCGGTCGCCACCCGGACCGTGACCTCGTCGCCGCACGTCGGGTTGACGTGGTGCGCCTCGGCGACCCGGGCGCCCGGGTCGTCCGCGTCGCGCAGGCCCCGGCCGTGCGGGTGCTTGTAGTGGTCCAGGATGATCTCCTGGTAAAGAGATTCAAGCTGCATCAGGCTGAACTCCCGTCGATCCGCGGGCTCCTGCGTCGCCGCTCACTCGAACACCTTCCGCGCCTGCTCCAGGCCCGCCACCAGGGCGTCGATCTCCTCGGTGGTGGTGTAGAGGTAGAACGACGCCCGCGTCATGGCCGGCACGCCGAACCGGGTGCACACCGGCCGGGCACAGTGGTGGCCCACCCGCACCTGCACGCCGAGCGAGTCGAGCACCTGCCCGACGTCGTGCGGGTGGATGTCGCCGAGGGCGAACGAGATGGTGCCGCCCCGGCCCACCGGCACGGTCGGCCCGAAGATCCGCAGGCCGCGCACCGTGGCGAGGGCGTCCAGCGCGTACGCCGTCAGCTCCTTCTCGTGCCACTGGATGGCCCGCATCCCGATGCCGGTGAGGTAGTCGACGGCAGCGCCGAGCGCGACCGCCTCGGCGATCGGCGGGGTGCCCGCCTCGAACCGGGCCGGCGGCGCGGCGAACGTCGAACGCGCCATCGACACCGTCTCGATCATCGACCCGCCGCCGAGCACCGGCGGCATCGCCGCCAGCAGTTCGGCCCGGCCCCAGAGCACCCCGATGCCGGTCGGGCCGCACATCTTGTGCCCGGTGAACACGACGAAGTCGGCGTCGTAGTCGACCACGTCCATCGGCATGTGCGGCACCGACTGGGAGCAGTCGAGCAGCAGCAGCGCCCCCACCTCGCGGACCCGCTCGGTGATCCGCGCGGTGGCGTTGACGGTGCCGAGGATGTTGGACATGTGCACCAGCGAGACGATCTTCGTCCGCTCGGTGACCAGGTCATCCAGCCCCGACTCGTCCAGGCGCCCGTGCTCGGTGACCGGGAACCAACGCAGCGTCGCGCCGGTCCGCTCGCAGAGCAGCTGCCACGGGACGATGTTCGAGTGGTGCTCCATCTCGGAAATCACCACCTCGTCACCGGGGCCGAGCCGGAACCGCGGGTCGGCGTCGGGCCGCAGCGAGGCGTTGGAGAAGGCGTACGCGACGATGTTGATCGCCTCGGTGGAGTTCTTGGTGAACACCACCTCGTCCGGGCTCGGCGCGTTGACGAACGCGGCGACCTTGGCCCGGGCGCCCTCGTACGCCTCGGTGGCCTCCGTGCCCAGCGTGTGCACCGAGCGGGAGACGTTGGCGTTGTGCATCGCGTAGTGCTCGGCGAGCACGTCGAGCACCTGCCGCGGCTTGTGCGAGGTGTTGGCGCTGTCGAGGTAGACCAGCCGGTGCCCGTTGACCTCCCGGTCGAGGATCGGGAAGTCGGCGCGCACCTTAGCCACGTCGTAACGCGGCACGTCGTCGTACTGCGGCATCCCCGGCGGGATCGCGATGGTAGTCATGTCGACCGGCCCACCCATTCTCCGAGAGGAATCAGGCCCGCGCCGAACCGGCCCCGGCGACGTACCGCTCGTAGCCCTCTTCCTCGAGCTTGTCGGCCAGCTCCGGGCCGCCCTGCTCGACGATCCGGCCGGCCACGAACACGTGCACGAAGTCCGGCTTGATGTAGCGCAGGATCCGGGTGTAGTGGGTGATCAGCAGCAGGCCGGTGTCGCCGGTGTCGCGGACCCGGTTCACGCCCTCGCTGACCACGCGCAGCGCGTCGACGTCGAGGCCGGAGTCGGTCTCGTCGAGGATGGCCATCTTCGGCTTGAGCAGCTCCAGCTGCACGATCTCGTGCCGCTTCTTCTCACCGCCGGAGAAGCCCTCGTTGACGTTGCGCTGGGCGAACGCCGGGTCCATCTGGAGGCGCTCCATGGCCCCGCGCAGCTCGCCGCCCCAGGTGCGCAGCTTCGGCGCCTCGCCGTCGATGGCGGTCTTGGCGGTACGCAGGAAGTTCGCCACCGAGACGCCGGGCACCTCGACCGGGTACTGCATGGCCAGGAAGAGGCCGGCGCGGGCCCGCTCGTCGACGGACATGGCCAGCACGTCCTCGCCGTCGAGGGTCACCGAGCCGCCGGTGATCTCGTACTTGGGGTGACCGGCGATCGAGTAGGCCAGGGTGGACTTGCCGGAGCCGTTCGGCCCCATGATCGCGTGGGTCTCGCCCGAGCGGACGGTCAGGTCGACACCGGCCAGGATCGGCTTGAGCTCACCCTCGGGCAGCTTGACCGACACCTTCAGGTCGCGGATCTCCAGGGTGCTCATTATCGGGTCACTCCATTGCTCGGCGTGAGGCTGACGTAGATGTCGCCGTCGCGGACTTCGACGGGATAGACGGGAACGGGTTCGGTGGCGGGCAGCCCGGTCGGCTCGCCGGTCCTCAGGTCGAAACGGGAACCGTGCAGCCAACATTCCAGCGTGCAGCCGGAGACCTCCCCCTCGGAGAGGGCGACCGCGGCGTGCGAGCACTCGTCGTAGACGGCGTAGAAGGCGTCGTCCTCGCCGTGCACGATCGCGATCTGCGTGCCGTCGACGTCCGCGGCGATCGCGGTGCCCTTCGGCACGTCCTCGGTCGAGCAGATCTTGATCATCAGGCGCCGGCCTTGCTCAGCCGGGCCTCGATCGCGTCGCCGAGCCGCTCGCGCAGCTCCTCGACCGGGATCTTGTTGATCAGCTCGGCGAAGAAGCCGCGGACCACCAGGCGCCGCGCCTCGGCCTCCGGGATGCCCCGGGCCATCAGGTAGAACAGCTGCTCGTCGTCGAAGCGGCCGGTCGCGCTCGCGTGGCCGGCGCCGGCGATCTCGCCGGTCTCGATCTCCAGGTTGGGTACGGAGTCCGCCCGCGCGCCGTCGGTCAGCAGCAGGTTCCGGTTGATCTCGTACGTTTCGGTGCCGGTCGCCTCGGCGCGGATCAGCACGTCGCCGACCCAGACGGTGCGCGCGCTCTCGCCCTGCAGGGCGCCCCGGTAGCCGACGTAGCTGCGGCAGTCCGGCACGCTGTGGTCGACCAGCTGGCGGTGCTCCAGGTGCTGCCCCGAGTCGGCGAAGTAGAGGCCGTACAGCTCGGCCTCGCCGCCCCGGTCGGTGTACTCCACCGAGGTGTACTGCCGGACCAGGTCGCCACCGAGGGAGACCTGGACGTGGACCACCCTGGCGTCCCGACCCAGCTTCACCTTCAGGTGCTGGGCCTGCACGGCGTCGTCGGCCCAGTCGGCGACGGTGACCAGGGTCAGCTTCGCCCCGTCGGCCACCGCCACCTCGACGTTGTCGGCCAGCGTCGCCGAACCGGCGTGCTCCAGCACCAGGGTCACCTCGGCGAACCGGCCGACCTCGACGAAGGTGTGCCCGAAGGCGACACCCTCGGCGCCGTCGCCGACCACCCGCAGGGTCACCGGGTCGGCGACCACGGCGTCGCGGGCGACCTGGACCAGCAGCGCCTGCCCGGCCCCGCCGTAGGCCAGCGCGCTGACCCGGTCGACGGGGGTGAGCACGCTGCCCAGCCGGGGGTCGTCGGAGCCGATCCGCTCGACGGTCACGCCCTCGGGCAGGTCGCCGTACTCGTGGCGGACCGTGCCGGTGGCGGCCTGCGCCCCGCCGACCAGGCCACGCAGGCGCTTGAGGGGGGTGAAGCGCCACTCCTCCTCCAGGCCCGTGAGGGCCGGGAAGTCGGCGACGTCGTACGAGCGGAGCGCCTGCGACTTGGTGCTGGGCGGCGCGGAAGCCTGGGTAGTCATCTCTTCCTTGGTCTGTTTCGCGACGACGGTGTCATTGATCGGAGGGTGGGCCCGGGTTCGCGCGACTCGGCCAGCGGGTCGGGCTTCGCGCGATCCCGACGGGTCACCGGTCGGCGTCAGCCGACCGCGCCCTCCATCTGCAGCTCGATCAGGCGGTTGAGCTCCAGGGCGTACTCCATCGGGAGCTCCTTGGCGATCGGCTCGATGAAGCCGCGCACGATCATCGCCATCGCCTCGTCCTCGCTCAGGCCCCGGCTCATCAGGTAGAAGAGCTGGTCCTCGCTGACCTTGGAGACGGTGGCCTCGTGCCCCATCGACACGTCGTCCTCACGGATGTCGACGTACGGGTAGGTGTCGGAGCGGGAGATGGTGTCGACGAGCAGCGCGTCGCACTTGACCGTGCTGCGGCTGTTGGTCGAGCCCTCCAACACCTGCACCAGGCCGCGGTACGAGGTGCGGCCGCCGCCCCGGGCGATCGACTTGGAGACGATGGTGGAGGAGGTGTGCGGCGCGGCGTGCACCATCTTGGCGCCGGCGTCCTGGTGCTGGCCCTCGCCGGCCATGGCCACCGAGAGCACCTCGCCCTTGGCGTGCTCGCCGGTCATGTAGACCGCCGGGTACTTCATGGTGACCTTGGAGCCGATGTTGCCGTCGATCCACTCCATGGTCGCGCCCTCGTGGCACACGGCGCGCTTGGTGACCAGGTTGTAGACGTTGTTCGACCAGTTCTGGATGGTCGTGTAGCGGCACCGGGCGTTCTTCTTGACGATGATCTCCACCACGGCGCTGTGCAGCGAGTCCGAGGAGTAGATCGGCGCGGTGCAGCCCTCGACGTAGTGCACGTACGCGCCCTCGTCGACGATGATCAGCGTCCGCTCGAACTGGCCCATGTTCTCCGTGTTGATCCGGAAGTAGGCCTGCAGCGGGATCTCCACGTGCACGCCCTTCGGCACGTAGATGAACGAGCCGCCGGACCAGACGGAGGTGTTCAGCGCGGCGAACTTGTTGTCGCCGACCGGGATGACGGTGCCGAAGTACTCCTTGAACAGGTCCTCGTGCTCCTTGAGGGCGGTGTCGGTGTCGAGGAAGACGACACCCTGCTCCTCCAGGTCCTCACGGATCTTGTGGTACACGACCTCGGACTCGTACTGCGCCGCGACGCCCGCGATCAGCCGCTGCTTCTCCGCCTCGGGGATGCCCAGCTTGTCGTAGGTGTTCTTGATGTCCTCGGGCAGGTCCTCCCAGCTGGTGGCCTGCTTCTCCGTGGACCGGACGAAGTACTTGATGTTGTCGAAGTCGATCCCGGTGAGGTCGGCGCCCCAGGCCGGCATGGGCTTGCGGTCGAACAGCCGCAGGCCCTTCAGCCGCAGGTCGAGCATCCAGGCCGGCTCGTTCTTCTTGGCCGAGATGTCCCGCACCACCGCCTCGTTGAGGCCGCGCTGGGCCACCGCCCCGGCGACGTCGGGGTCGGCCCAGCCGTACTCGTAGCGACCCAGGGCGGCGAGCTGCTCTTCCTGGGTCAGGGGCTGGACGATCTGCTCGGTCATCTATCTGTCCTCACAGTGGTGACGGTCTTAGCGGACTGGGCGCGCCCCGGCTGGGCGGGAATGTGCGTGGTGCACACCCCGTCGCCGTGCGCGATGGTGGCCAGGCGCTGCACGTGGGTGCCGACCAGGCGGGAGATCACCGCGGTCTCGGCCTCGCACAGCTGGGGGAACTCGGCGGCCACGTGCGCCACCGGGCAGTGGTGCTGACAGAGCTGGCCGCCGGAGGCGATCGTGGACGCGTTGGCAGCGTAGCCCTCGGCGGTCAGTGCCCCGGCGAGCGCCTCGGCCCGCGCGAGGGGGTCGTCGCCGGCGTCCTCCATGGCGGCCCGGCAGCGGGCCTCCAGGGCGGCGACCTGGTCGGCGGCGAACGCCTCGACCGCGTCGGCGCCGCCGTTGCGCGCGATCCAACGCAGCGCGGCGGTGGCCATGTTGTCGTAGTGGTGGGTGCCGCAGCGGCCCCGGGCCGCGTCGGTCAGCAGGAACACCTTCGCCGGGCGGCCCCGGCCCCGGTGACCGCGGACCGTCTGGTCGCGGGCGACCACGTCACCGTCGGCGAGCATCGCGTCGAGGTGCCGCCGGATCGCGGCCGGGCTGAGCCCGAGCGCCGAGCCGAGCTGCGCGGCGGTGGTCGCCCCCCGCTCCAACAGGAGGTGGGTGACCCGGTCCCGGGTGGAAAGGTCACTGGCGGACACGGGCTGACCGGCGGCCGGGGCGGCCGCCGGCTGGTGCCCGGAGAGCGCCGCCGCGTTTTTCACAACGCCCACGTTACGTAATTCGTCGGGGGGCCGCAAACCCGGGTCCCGGTGATCCGAACCACCGCGCCGGCGGAGTCGCACGAACCTCGATCACTACGGTGCGTAGGATTTGCGCCGTGACTCCATCCGTCCGGTTCCCGGTCTCCACCGCCCTGCTGCGCCGTCTCGCGCTCGCCTCGATCATCGCGAACGTGGGCATCGTCGTCACCGGCGGGGCGGTCCGGCTCACCCAGTCCGGCCTCGGCTGCCCCACCTGGCCCCGGTGCACGGACGAGTCGTACGTGGCAACCGCCGAGATGGGCATCAACGGGGCGATCGAGTTCGGCAACCGCCTGCTCACCTTCGCGGTCGGCGTCATCGCGCTGGCGGTGCTGGTGGCCGTGCTGCTGCAACGCCCCCGCCGCCGGGAGCTGCTCCCCCTCGCGGTCGCCGTGCTCTGCGGCATCCCGGCCCAGGCGGTCGTCGGCGGCATCACCGTGCTCACGGACCTCAACCCGTGGGTGGTGGGCCTGCACTTCCTCGCCTCGATGCTCGTGATCGCGGCCGCGTACGCGCTGTGGCGGCGGATCGGGGACCCGGTCGGCCCGGCGGTGGCCGTGGTGCCGGCGCCGCTGCGGACCCTGGCGATGATCACCACCGTGGTCAGCGCGGCGGTGCTGGTGATCGGCACCTGGGTGACCGGCAGCGGCCCGCACGCGGGCGACCACGGCGCGGCCCGCAACGGCCTCGACCCGGAGTCGATCGCCCAGGTGCACGCCGACAGCGTCTTCCTGCTCATCGGCCTCTCCGTGGCGCTGGTCTTCGCGTTCCGCGCGGTCGGCGCGGCACGGGCCGCACGGGCCGCCCTGGTGCTGGTCGCGGTGGAGCTGGGTCAGGGCCTGATCGGCTTCGTGCAGTACTTCACCAACCTGCCTGCGCTGCTGGTGGGCGCGCACATGCTCGGCTCCTGCCTGGTGCTGCTGGCCACCCTCTCGGTCCAGTGGGCCACCCGCGAACGCCGTCCCGTCGCGCCGGCCCCGGACCCCTCCCCCGCCGAGGACGCCGTCCCCGTCGCCGCCTGACGGGCGTCAGG
>NZ_JBFAVI010000240.1:0-8063 GCF_040679695.1 Micromonospora sp. NPDC052213 | reverse complement strand
GGCCCCCGCCCCCGGCGGCCGCCCCCGCCCCCGGGGGTCGGCGGCCGGTGTCGTCGCTGGCGCCCGCGTCGGCGCTCGCCGCGCATGCTCGGCTACCCATCCACCCTTCGGCGGTTGTGCGTTTCCACCCTTCGGTGGGTGCCCGGAATCCACCCGACTGACACGGGTCGGAGCTGCGGGTGTCCTCCGTCACCTTCGCCCCTTTCGAGATGCGGGATCGGGCTCGATGCCCTTTGCTTGTTCACGGGACGCGCACGCGCGTCTCCCCTCGGCCCCTCGGCCACCCCCACCACTGTCTCGCCGCCACCGCTGCCGGCGCGCACCTTCATGCATGGACGGAGATTGATGTGACGACCCTGCGGGTCGGCGAGCAGCCCACCACCTCCCCGGGTCGGGTCCACCGGCCCACCCTCACCTCCCGGCCCCAGGTCCCGGCGCACGCCGGGCCGGGCACGCCCCCGCAGACCCGCCGCATCCTGATGCTCTCCTGGGAGTACCCGCCCGTGCTCGTGGGCGGGCTCGGCCGGCACGTGCACGCCCTGTCGGTGGCCCTGGCCGCCGCCGGGCACGAGGTCACCGTCGTCACCCGGCACGCCGACGGCGCGCCCCTCGAGGAGTACGCCGACGGCGTCCGCATCCTGCGCGCCGCCGAGGACCCGGTGACCTTCCCGCTGGCCACCTCCTCCCTGCTCGCCTGGACGATGGCGTTCAACCACACGCTGACCCGGACGGCTCTACGCGCCGCCGAGGCCGGCTCGTACGACGTGATCCACGCCCACGACTGGCTCGTCGCGCACACCGCGATGACCCTGCGCGAGCACCTGGACATCCCGCTGGTCAGCACCATCCACGCCACCGAGGCCGGCCGGCACCAGGGCTGGCTGCCGGAGGAGATGAACCGCACCATCCACGGCGTCGAACACTGGCTGGCCGGCGAGTCCGGACGGGTGATCGTCTGCTCCGGCTACATGCGCGACGAGGTGACCGGGCTGTTCGGCGTGCCGGCCGGCCGGGTCGACGTGGTGCCCAACGGCGTGGAGCCGCACCGCTGGCGGGCGCCGGCGGCCGCGGTGGCGCAGGCCCGCGCCCGGTTCGCCGGGGACGGCCCACTGGTCACCTTCGCCGGCCGGCTGGTCTACGAGAAGGGCGTGCAGCACCTGATCGCCGGGCTTCCCCGGCTGCGCGAGCGGCACCCCGGGCTGCGCGCGGTCATCGTCGGCGACGGCCCGTACCGCGGCGAGCTGGAGGCCGAGGTGCACCGTCTCGGCCTGGCCGGCACGGTCAGCCTCCCGGGCTTCCTCGGCGGCACCGACCTGCCCGCGGTGATGGCCGCCTCGGACTGCTTCGCGGTGCCGAGCATCTACGAGCCGTTCGGCATGGTGGCCCTGGAGGGCGCCGCCGCCGGCGCGCCCCTGGCGGTCGCCGCGACCGGCGGGCTGGCCGAGATCGTCGAGCCGGGCGTCACCGGGATGACCTTCCGGCCGCACGACCCGGACGGGCTGACCGACGCCGTGCATGCCCTGCTGTCGGACCGGGAGCGGGCCCGCGAACTGGCCCGCCGCGCCCACGCCATGGTCCACGAGCGGTACGGCTGGACGGCGATCGCGCACCGCACGGCCGCCGCCTACGCCGCGGCGATCGCCACGGCGCCGGCATTCACCGCCGAGCGGGCCGCCGAGCGGATGACCCGGGGCCGCGCCCTGCCGGCCATCGCGGAGGGCAACCTGCTGGCCGCCGCCGGCCTGCGCTGACCGGCGCGGGGACCCGGCCGGCTAACGGGCACCGCACTCGTCGCGTGCCGTCTGGGTGGTCTCGTCGACGGGGCAGCTCGACAGGGCGTGACCGGCACGCTCCTCCCCTAACAGGGCGACAGGCCGCCGAACCCTCGCGGGGTCGGCGGCCTGTGTGCGGTGCGCGGGGCGGAGGTCAGCGCTCCGAGAACGGGGCGTACGCCCGCTGCGAGGAGCCGGTGTAGATCTGCCGCGGGCGGCCGATCTTGGTCTCCGGGTCGTTGATCATCTCGCGCCACTGGGCGATCCAGCCGGGAAGCCGGCCCAGCGCGAAGAGCACCGTGAACATCTTGGTCGGGAAGCCCATGGCCTTGTAGATCAGGCCGGTGTAGAAGTCCACGTTCGGGTAGAGCTTGCGGGACACGAAGAAGTCGTCGGCCAGCGCGATCTCCTCGAGCTGCATCGCGATGTCCAGCAGCGGGTCCGGCTTGGCCATCCGGCCGAGCACGTCCTGGGCCGCGTTCTTCACGATCGCCGCGCGCGGGTCGTAGTTCTTGTAGACCCGGTGGCCGAAGCCCATCAGCTTCACGCCGTCCTGCTTGTCCTTCACCTTGCGGACGAAGGACGCGACGTCGCCGCCGTCGGCCTGGATCTTCTCCAGCATCTCCAGCACGGCCTGGTTGGCGCCGCCGTGCAGCGGGCCGAAGAGCGCGTTCACGCCGGCCGAGACCGAGGCGAAGAGGTTGGCGTTGCTGGAGCCGACCAGCCGCACGGTCGAGGTGGAGCAGTTCTGCTCGTGGTCGGCGTGCAGGATGAACAGCATGTCCAGCACCTTGGCCATGACCGGGTCGACCTCGTACGGCTCCGCCGGCACGCCGAAGGTCATCCGCAGGAAGTTCTCCACGTAGCCCAGCGAGTTGTCCGGGTACAGCAGCGGCTGGCCGATCGACTTCTTGTAGGCGTACGAGGCGATGGTGGGGACCTTCGCCATCAGCCGGACCGTGGACATCTCGACGTGCGAGGAGTCGAACGGGTCCAGGCTGTCCTGGTAGAAGGTCGAGATGGCGCTCACGGCCGAGGAGAGCACCGCCATCGGGTGCGCGTCGCGCGGGAAGCCGTCGAAGAAGCGGCGCATCTCCTCGTGCAGCAGGGAGTGCCGCCGGATCCGCTCGGTGAACTCGGTCAGCTGCTGCTGGCTCGGCAGCTCACCGTAGATCAGCAGGTACGAGACCTCCAGGAACGAGGACTTCTCCGCGAGCTGCTCGATCGGGTACCCGCGGTAACGCAGGATCCCCGCGTCGCCGTCGATGTAGGTGATCGCGGACGAGCAGGCCGCGGTGTTGACGAAACCAGGGTCGTACGTCGTCATCCCGGTTTCCTTGAGCAGCTTGCCCACCCCGATGCCGGCGGGGCCCTCGACCGCGGATTGCACCGGCATCGAAAGCTGCCCACCGGGGTGATCGAGCTTGACTTCCGTCATGTGGTCCCTCGCTTCGCCGGCAGATCTGCATTGAATTGCCTTCGCTTTTACCGTAATCACGGTCGCGGGGATACCGCCCGCCGTGGTTCGGCGGTGAGGTCTGCGTCACCCGATTCCCGACCAGCGGGCCGGGAAACCCCGTCCATTTCGGGCACGCGGGGCCGCCCGTGCCCGCGTGGACATGGGAACGCTACCGGCCGGCCGCCGTCACAGGTGGGCAGGGCGCGCGCCGCGGTGGGCAGGGCGCGCGCCGCGGTGGGCAGGGCGCGCCCGTCGCGGGCGGGCCGCAGCGCCTCAGGACAGGTCGAGCCGGCGCAGCCCCCCGTCGGCGGCGACGCGGTAGACGTCCAGCCGGTTCGCCCCGGCGTGGAAGAGCCGGTCGTCGGCGACCAGGGCGGCGAAGCGGCGACCGCCGGCGTCCCGGGGGACCACCGGCACGACGGCGCCGACCCGGCCGTTGACGGCGACGGCCAGCAGAGTGCCGGAGGGCACCTCGTCCGGCACGTCGCCCCAGACCGCCGCCGGCAGCCGGCCGGTGTCCGGGTCGACGGCCCGGAACCCGGACAGGCCGGCGACGCGGGCGGGGCCGCCGTTCGGACGGTCGCCGACGGCGGTGCCCACGAGCGGGTGGGGCGCGGGCGGCGCGGGCGGGGCCGGCACACCGCCGGGGATGGGCGTCGGTTCCCCGGGGCGGTCGTAGAAGACCTTGCCCGTCTCGGCGCGCGGCGCCTCGCGGGCGGACCGGCCGTCGACCCGCCAGGGCAGCCGGATGGCGGCCTCGTCGGCGATGGTGGGCAGCAGGTCGACGTGCTGCCAGTTCCGGTCGTCGACCCGCCCGGCGCGCTGCCCGGGGGTCTTGACGAACATCGGCACCCAGGCGACCTCGTCCGGGGCGGCCCGGAGGGCGTCCATCCCGCGCCCCTGGGCGCCCTTGGTGAAGCTGACCCCGTGGTCGGCGGTGACCACCAGCAGGGCCTCGTCGTAGAGGCCGCGCTCCCGCAGGGTGCGCAGGGTCTCCCCGATCAGCCGGTCGGTGTAGCCGAGCTGCGCGAGGTGGCGCCGGTGGGCCAGCTCCACCCAGCCGTCGCCGTCGTTCGGCAGGTCCTCCGGGGCGTCGTAGCGCGACCCGGACGGCAGGTACGCCCACGGGGAGTGCGGCATCAGCAGGTGCAGGAAGTGCAGCGTCGGCCGGGACGCCGGCCGCAGTCCGGCCAGGAAACTGGTGAACCGGGCCGGCTGGTTGGCGTTCAGGCTGTCCCAGCGGAACTTCGGGTCCGCCGGCACCGGCTCGGCGTCGTCGATGCCCGCCTCGGCTCGGGTGCGCTCCCGGTAGGAGTCCTCCGGGTCGACCCGGCTGTCCACCGGGCCGGCGAGGCGGCGCAGCAGCCCGCCGGTCTCCCGGACGAGCACACCCATCCCCTGCTCCGGCGTGACCGGCGACTCGCACCGACTGGGCGGGCAGAGCCGGGTGATGCTCTCCTCGGCACGGATGTCGTACAGGCCGCCAAAGGCGGTGAAGAGGTTGTCCGGGTACTGCGAGTAGTGCGGCGCCGCCGCGCGCTGCGGGTACCGACCGGTGAGCATCGCCGGCAAGGCGTACGGCGTCCAGCCGGCGACGCCGGTGGCGTTGCGGTACCAGGTGGAGCCGGCGGCCAACTCGGCGAAGTGCGGGTACCGGGCGGCGTCGACCCGCCCGTCCGGTCCGAGCAGGGAGACCAGCGGCAGCTCGTCGAGGACCAGCACCACGACCGGCGGGTGGTTGCCGGGCCCGGCCGCCCCGGCCGCGCCGCCCTCGCCGCGGGGCAGCACCACCGTGGAGGTGGGCGAGGCGAACAGGAACAGCCCCACGAACAGCAGCGGGCCGGCGGCGGCCAGCCGCAGCACCCGCCCGGGCCCGCGCCACCGCCGGTGCGCGACCGCCCCGGCGGCGCCGGCCACCGCCGCCACCAGCAGCAGCGGTACGCCCCGCAGCGGCGTACCGTGCCGGCCGACCTGCACGGCCAGGGCGGCGAGCAGCAGCCCGACCAGCAGGCTGTGCGTCACCGAGCGGGCGGCCCGCCCGGCCAGCCGGGACAGCGCGCCCAGCAGCGCCACGGCCGCCGTGGGCACCAGGACGACCAGTGCGACCAGCAGCAGGATCTCGCGCCGGTCCGCCCGGTGGAACAGGAAGAAGTCCGGGCTGCGGCCGAGGACGTCCAGCAGCGGCTGGGTCACCACGAGGCCGACGAGGGCGGCGACCTCCGCCAGCCGGCCGAGTTCCGCCCGTCGGCCCGGCGACCGGCCGCCCCGCCCGGACGCCGGCGGCGGGTCGGCCGGTGCGGCGTCGTCCGCCGGGCACGCCGGCTCAGCCACCCACGACCGCCGCGTAGAGGGTCCGGGTGCCCGAGGGCAGGTCGAGACGGCGCGCGATCCGGCACCGGGTTTCCAGCAGCCGTTCGAACTCGGCGCGCCGGTAGTCCGGGAAGATCCCCTCGGGCTTGTTGGCCAGCAGCCGGCGGGCCATCGGGTCCTCGGGGTGGACGAACTCCACCACGATCCGGGCGCCGGGGGCGGCGAGGCCGACGAGCCAGTCCAGCACCTCGGTCAGCGGCACGTTGCGCCCGATCGCCAGGTGGTGCACCACGGCCAGGGCGAGCACCACGTCCGCCCGGGCGCGGCCGGCGAACGAGGCCCGCTCGACGCCCCGCCAGCCGCCGCCGGGGGACGGGTCGGCGAGGTCCATCACCAGCGGCAGGATCCGCCGCTCGCCCTCGTCCCGCAGCGCCCGGTAGAGCCCGTCCACGACGGCCGGGTCCTGCTCCACCGCGACGACGTAGTCGGCCTGCCGGGCGGCGAGCCGGGCGTACCGGCCGTCGTTGGCGCCGAGGTCGAGCGCCAGGCGGGGACGCGGCGGCTCGGCCAGCGCCTCGGCGACGAAGCGTTCCTTCGTGGCCCGGTCGTCGGCCGTGTACGCGCAGGTGCGCTGGTAGTCGACCCAGTGGCTGGCGGCCGGGCGGTGCTCCAGCCGGCGGACGAGCTTCTCGATCCCGCGTACGGTGGCCAGCGCCAGCTCCTGGGAGTAGCCGGCCGCCCGTAGCTGCGACCGGACGTCGGCGGTGCTGGCCCGGGCGTTGCGGCGCTGCATCGCGTCGTGCAGGTGTACGTGGGTGAGCACGCCGGGCAACAGCCGGCGCGTCCCGCCGAACAGCCGGCGCATCTGGTCGGGCTCGATCCCGTCGACGCGGGCGCGCAGCCACGGCTGGAAGTCCAGCCCGAGGTGGGCGCCGAGCAGCAGCGGGTAGAGCAGGGTCTGGCAGAACTGCCGGTAGCCGGCCCAGGGCTCGCCGTCGCGCGCCGGGGTGAACGAGCCGACGTCGATGAAGACCGGCTCCGTCCCCCGCCACTGGAGGTTGTACGCCGAGCCGTCCTTGGTGGTGAATCCGGCCGGCAGCGCCGCCCGCAGGATCTCCAGGTGCAGCAGCGCCGCGTCCCGCAGCATGGCGAAGGACCACTCGTAGGGGTGCGAGACGAACGGGATGCGCTCGTGGCGGAGCACGGCCGCCCACCGGGCGGCCGTGGGCACCCGCGCCGGCTCGACCGGCTCGGTGCCGCAGACCTTGCCGGCAGCGAGCAGCGGCGGGAAGAACTCGGCGGCGGCCAGTGCGCGCCATTCCCGGGCGGCCCGCTCGTCCAGCCCGCGCAGCACGTCGTCGCCGAGGTGGAAGACCCGGTTGGCCGGGTCGCGGAACGACCCGGGCTCGGCGCGCACGCCGGTGTGGGGGGTCACCATCGCCGGGTCAGTGGTGGTCGGTGGGCTGGCGGCGGAAGCGGTCGACGAGCCGCCGCCAGTAGAGCTTGGCCGCCACCGCGGCGCCGGCCACCCCGCCGACCACCGCCTGCACGATCAGGCTGCCGGACCCCGCGTCCAGGTAGGCCAGGTGTTCCACCGACCGCTCCTTCCCTCGCCGTCTCGACCGCCGGCGCGCCCGGTCGCACCCTATGAGGGATTTGGCCGGAAAGCCGGACTTGTCTCACACCGTACGCCGATCGTCCCCGCCGTGAAGGCCACACCGGACACTCCACCCGGCGTCCGTTTCGTTCAAGACGCCCGCCCGGGGCCGCCCCTACCGTGGCAGGCATGGCACCGACACTGGATCTCATCGGCATGGTCGCCAGCGACCTGCCACGCGCGCTCGCCTTCTACCGCCGGCTCGGCCTCGACATCCCGGCCGAGGCCGACACCGAGCCGCACGTGGAGGTCACCCTGCCGGGGGGCCTCCGGCTGGCCTGGGACACCGCCGACACCGTCCGCTCCTTCGACCCGGACTGGAAACCCGGGGGCGGCGGCGGGGCCGGGCTCGCGTTCCGGTGCGCCGACCCGGCCGAGGTGGACCGGCTCTACGCCGAACTGGTGG
Organism: Micromonospora sp. NPDC052213; assembly: GCF_040679695.1. Taxonomy (NCBI): domain Bacteria; kingdom Bacillati; phylum Actinomycetota; class Actinomycetes; order Micromonosporales; family Micromonosporaceae; genus Micromonospora; species Micromonospora sp. NPDC052213. The sequence goes on along the minus strand of NZ_JBFAVI010000240.1, from coordinate 459 downwards.
CCGAGGGCCACCCGGGCCACCTGCCCCCGTGGGACGCCGACTGGGGCCAGCGGTACGCGGTGGTACGCGACCCGGACGGCAACGGCGTGGACCTGTTCGCCCCGCTCGCACAGGGGTGAGCGCGGTCCGCCCGCGCGGGCCGGACCGGCCCGCCCGCGCAGGGCCGGAACCGAGGTCTGGACCGGGTTCGCTCAGCGCGACAGCAGGACGGTCGGCGGCACCCCGGCCAGGTCCCGCACGTCGCGGGTGAGGTGGGCCTGGTCGGCGTACCCGCAGCGGGCCGCCACCTCGGCCAGCGGGGTGCCGGCGCGGGCCAGCGCCAGGGCGCGCCCCATCCGCAGGATCCGGGCCAGGGTCTTCGGGCCGTACCCGAACAGGTGCCGGCTGCGGCGGACACCTCCCGTCGGGTGGTCGACTTCATCCTCTCCACCGTTCGGCGACACCACGACTGGGCGGGCA
>NZ_JBFAVI010000239.1:0-8074 GCF_040679695.1 Micromonospora sp. NPDC052213 | reverse complement strand
ATCACCGCCCACGCCTCATCGGTCAACTCACCACGACGCACCACCGGCACATCGTCAACAATCAACCACTACAAGATCGGCAGGACACGCCCTAGCCTGTCTGGTAGGGGCGCCGCCGTCTGTCGCAGCCGGTTCGAGGAGCAGGGCAGCGTTCGGCGGGAACGACAGGGCCCACCATCACTACCGAATCTGACTGTACAGCGATGCATACAGCCAGGACCGCTGGCCAACGCCGACAACCCGACGCGGCAGACGGGCCGCGCAGGGGGCAGTGCTCGCTGACCAGTAGCTTGGGTCTCTTCTAGCCGGACCGGTCGGCGGGCGCGGGTCGGGCGGCCGTCTGCGACGACAGCATGTTCGGGCGCGCTTGCGCGAGTCGCCCCGACAGCAGCGTCGCCTGAGCGACCGAGCCGCCGCCGACGCCCAGGCCGCCACGGGCGGCGCTGTAGAAGTGGTCGCGCGCCTCGTTTGCCCGGTGCAACAGATCGTCGACGTCGTCCTGACCGGTCAGGCCACGGGCGGCACGCTCGATCGCCCAGACGGCGTCGCGCCAGCCGCGTGCCGCCGACACCGTCGCGACGTCCCCCAGCAGCAGGACGCTCTCCCAGGCCAGCGTGTGCCGAACGTCGGCGTCTGCCAGCCGTGCCAGGCCTTCCTCCTGGTCGATCCGGTGTCCCTGGGAGTTGGGGCGGGCGTCGGCGAGCATCCGAACGGCGATGGCGTGGATCTCCTTCAGCACCTGCGCGAACTCGACGTAGGCGTCCAGCCGACGGTCGTCCCAGCGGACGGTCTGGTTCCGCTTCCATCGTGTGCGGTCGGCGATGGAGGTGGCGACGATCGCGCCGATCGTGCCGACCAGCACGCCGAGAAGTGCGGGCAACTGTGCGATGACGCCTCCCATGGCGTCGAGCCTGCCATCCGCCGGCAAGACCGACGACAACACCGCAACCGGGCGCGCGAGCCAGGGGTGACGCCCTACGACCTCCCATCGATGTGCGGACGCGGAAGCGGCAGGTGTGCGAGGAGTCACCGCAATTACCCGGTCAAGGAATTCGACGCGGCCAACCCCGCTCGCCCACCGGCGCGACCGGTTCGTGATCGCCGATGACGACCTGGTGACGGCTCGCACGTGTCGCGTTGATCTTGACAGCTGGCTTTGCACTGACCGATTGTGGCGGGATGACGAAGAGCGTGTGGCTGCACAGGGACGAGGACTTCCGTCCGGGCGCGGAGCTCTTCCGGAGCGAGCGGCACTTCGCCCTGTGGTCGTACTCGGCGACGCACGGCCAGCTGCTGCTGCGGGCGGACCACATGCCCGGGCAGCACGAACGCCTCTCCACGACCGTCGAGGTGCTGTTCAAGCCGATCGAGGCGGTGCGGATGCAGGGCGGGTACCGGGGCCTGGCGATCCGGTGCGCGACGGAGGACGAGGCCACCCGGATCGAGCGGGACATCGCAGGCCACCTCCCAGCTGACGCGCGGGTACTCATCCTCGAGAGCGAGGGCGTGACCGGTATGTCGTCACCCTCGCCGTCGGGTGGAGCGAGGGTGTGCTGTCGAACCTGCGGCCGTCGTTGTTCAACACCTTCAGCCCGTACGACCCGGTGTGGCCGACGAAGCCCCTTGCCGGGGTCGGCGGCGAGCTCGACATCGCCTCGCCCCAAGCGGTCGCCGAGGCGTTCCGCACCGGCCTGCCTGAGGGCATACGCCGCAAGCGGCACCGTCACGTGCATCTGCGCACGGCGGTGACCGAGCAGGACGGCCGTCGGACGCGACACAAACTGGGCGTCTTCCTCACCGAGGCGGACGCCGAAGAAGCACGGCGGGTGATCAAGCCGGACGTGGCGAGTTGCTGGATCGAACCCCTCCCGATGGTGCTCTAGGGTCTGTGTCGAAGTCGATTACAGCCACACGTCGATGGAGGCCCGACGTTCGAATCCCCTCAAGCCCATGACCATGTGCCGGCTGGCTTACCCTGTCGCCGTCACAGACCACCGACGGGCCAGCGCCGTTGCTGCAAGGAAGGCAGCGAGGACGATCGCCGTCTCGGTCCCGATCGCGAGCGGGGTGAGCGGGAAGTTGAGTGCCCAGCCGAAAGCGGCTGCTGCGGCGATCGCGGCCGCGACAGTGGGCGGCAGCGGCAGTGTCATCCGCGCCGTGGTGTGGCGGATGCGGGTCGCATCGCGTAGGGCAAGACGCACGGCGAGGACGGCTCCGGCGACGACTATCGCTGCGACGCCGCCGTAGAAGACACCAGCGGCAAGCCACACCGGCACGCGCACACTTCGCGGCAGGTCGAATGCCGCCACGAATGCCTGGTGCAGGCCAATGACCACGATGTAGCCCACGACGAGGGAGAGCATCGCGCCCGCGGCCGCAACGCCGAGTACCTGGCCGTACCGTGGCGGGGTGCGCTCCAAGCCGGCTTCCTCGGCGATTCGCAGGGCGAACTCGGTGGGGTCAGCGCCGAGAAGCTTTGCGGGATCGAGCCCGTCGGCGGCGGCTGCCTCGAGCTCGACGCGGAGGTCGGCCGCGAGTGACACCCGGTCGCGACGGTGAATGCCGAGAGTGCGCCACTGTCGGTCTGCGGCGGCGAGGATGTTGTCAACGGCCGACGTCGACGTGCTCATGGTCGTCTCCTGGATTCAGTGGACGGACGGCGAGGGTTGCGTTCACAACGTCGGCGAACTGAACCCGCTGCTCGCGCCAGGGCGCGCAGCCGACCGTGGCCGGTATCGGTGAGCCGATAAACCTTGCGGGGTGGGCCGTTGGGACTGGGCTGCAGCGCGTTGGCAATGAGCCCCAAGCGGTGCAATCGGGTGATCAACGGGTAGACGGTGCCGTAGCTCACCGTTCCACGCAAAGATCCTCAAGCCAGCAGCTCAAGCCCCTGGCACCCCACTTCGACACACGCCCTAAGGCCATTGCTCGCTACAAGCTGGATCGATTAGGTCCGTTCGCGAGCGTTGTGAGCGGCTGTGAGTACGGCAGGCGTTCGCTAGAGCACACAGACGGCGGTTTAGGAGTGCGGGGCCGTCCCGCCCGCCCCCACCCTGACCACGGCAGATCCGTGCGCAATTGTGTCGGTGCGGCTGATGGGTCGGATGCGACGGCGGTCTTGCTCCGCAGTTCCGCTCGGCTGTTGGGCCGCGAGCGGCATTACCGCCGTTAGCGGCTGTCAGGTCGGTGCGGACTGGAGTGTGTCCACGACCGGGCGCCGTGTGGCGACCATCGCGGGGATGGTGGTGAGCGCGGCGATGGCGAGCAGGACTCCGAGTGCGGTGGCGAGCAGCCAGGAATCGGGTGGGTACTGGACCTCGCCGGTGCTGACGGATGCAACGAGCCCGATGCCGGCCGGGATCCCCGCGACGACGCCGGGTATGGCGGGAAGCAGTTGCGCTAGTGCCAGGCCCACGCCGGCCTGAGCGGGCGTGGCGCCGAGCGTCCGCGCGACGGCCAGCGGCTGCCGGGCGTCGAGGACCGCGGTCCAGGTGCTCACGATGGCGTTGATGAGCGCAAGAATGCACAGCACGACGGCGAGCACGACCGTGGCCTGCTCGCCCCGTTCCACCCGGGGATTGGCGAGCTCCGTGTAGCCGAGGTCGAAGTGCACCACCTGGGTGTTGACCGTGAGTATGGCGACGAGCGCGGTCGTGGTGATCAGCGTGTTCACGGTGACCAGCCGGGCGCGGCGCGGTCGGCGCGCGTTGATACGCACCCCGATCAGCAGGGCGGTGGGCAGCCGCCGCGACAGCCAGATACGCCACCGCCGGCGCCGCGGTGGCGTTGCAGCGTCGGCCAGCGCGTGAACGGTGCTGGTGGCGGCGGCGCGCACCACCGGTACCAGAGTCGCCGCCACAGCGATCGTGAGGGCGAGGGCCGTGACGGCGATCACCGTGCGCAGGGTGGGTGGCTGGGCGTTGGCGGAGCCGATGAGTCCGGCGCTGGGGCGGATCAGCACGGGTGCGGCGAACCAGCCCGTGGCCAGGCCCGTGGCGGCGCCGGCAAGCCCGATCACGAGGTACTCGGCCAGGTGGACGGCGGCGATCATGGCGGGTCCGGCGCCGACGGCCTTGAGTAGCCCCACCCGGCGGCGCTGGCCGATGATCCGGCCCGCGACGATGCCGGCGACGCCGGCCAGTGCAAGGCCGCTGAGCAGCCAACTGCCGACGAGCAGCACCATCCGCGCGTCGCTGTACAGCCGACCGTTGAGGTGGCCGATCTCCTGCCAGATGGTGAGTTGGTCGCCGACGGTGTACGTGGTGCTGGCCGCCGGATCGGCGAGTTTGAGGTTCAGTGTGTACGACAGCGGCTGGCTGCCCGCGAGCATGGCGATGTCGCTCTGGTCGACCCAGACCAGGCCGCCGCGCTCGACCATGATGCTGCCGGGGTAGTGCCATCCGGCGTACGGATACGTCGCTCTCGCGGCGGTGACCGCGGTCCCGATCACGCGCAGCGGATGGCCGTCGACGCTGACCGTGTCGCCGGTGCGGATGCCGAGGGCGTCGGCGAAGAAGCGCTCGACGACCACGCCGCCGGGGCGTACCCAGGTGCCGTCGCTCACGGCGGGCCGGTCGACCGATACGGGTGCGTCGTCCCGGCCCTCGACGACGGCATGCGCGGACTTGCCGTGGGCCGTCATCGTCAGGTAGGCGATCGGGAAGGGGCCGCTGTGATCGGTGACGCCGGCCGCGGTGGTCATCGAAGCGAGCTCGTCCAACGCGGCCTGGCCGGTGGCACGGGGTGTCACGATCACGTCCGGGCCGGCGGTGGCGGTCCGGGTCTGCTGGTACGGCCGGTCGGCGATTTCGTTGAGGGCCAGGCCGAGGGTCAGCGTGGCGGTGGAGGCGGTGATGGCGGCCAGGAGCAGGACGGTTTCGGTTCGGCGGCGGCGCAGGTCCCGCATCAGCAGCCGACAGACGAGCAGGAGTCGGCCGGACATGTCAGCGCCGCCCGTTGTAGACGGTGCCGGTGGTGGCGGCGCTGGCGAGCTGGGTATCGTCGGCGAACGCGCCGTCGCGCATGGCGATCACCCGGTCGGCGACCGCCGCGATGCGGGCGTCGTGGGTGACCACCACCAGGGTCTGCCCTGCGACGCGCAGCTCCTCGAACAGCCGCAGCACCTCCAGGGTGGCGGCGCTGTCCAGGTTGCCGGTGGGTTCGTCGGCCAGCACGACCAGCGGCTCGTTGCTCAAGGCGCGGGCGATGGCAACCCGCTGGCGCTGCCCACCGGACAGCGCCGAGGGCAGGTGCGCGGCGCGGTCGGCCAGCCCGACCCGGTCCAGCAGGTACATCGCCTGCTTGCGGGCCCGCCCCGGTGACTGGCCGGCCAGCAGCGCGGCCAGCTCGACGTTCTCTACCGCAGTCAGCTCGTCCATGAGGTGGAACGACTGGAAGACGAACCCGACGTGATCGCGCCGCAACCGGGCCAGGGCCCGCTCGCTCATCGTGTCGATCTGGTGCTCGGCCAGCCACACCTGCCCGCCGGTCGGGCGTTGCAGCCCGCCGAGCAGGTGCAACAGGGTGGACTTGCCGCAGCCGCTTGGGCCCATGATCGCCAACGTCTGTCCGGCGGGTACGTCCAGGTCGACCTCGTCGACCGCGCGCACCAGCCCGCTGTCACGGCCATACTGCCTGGTCAGTCCGCACGCTCGCAGTACCGTCGATCCGGTCACGCTCCCGCCTTCCGCCCAGGCCGATCACCCACGGTCCACATGCGTTCGCACGCCTCCAACCACTCCAGGTCGGCCCGCAGTCGCAGCACGACACCCTCCAGCAGCAACCCGGCAACCGGGTCCACCGACCGGTCCAACGCGGCCCGCTGGGTGTCGCGCAGCCGACGCAGCACCTCGCGCCGCTGCGCGTCGACCAGGGCCACTGGATCGGCCAGCCGGGCGGCCGCGGCGGCCACCAGCTTGAGATGGAACTCCGTGAGGTCGGGCTTCGGCCAGCTCACCTCGGTCAGCCAGGCGGCGACTCGCTGTTGCCCGGCCGGGGTCAGCGCGTACACCCGCCGGTCGGGCCGGTCCGGCAAGCCCTCGGTCCTCTCCGAGGTCACCAGCCCGGCCTTGCCCAGCCGGGCCAGCGTCACGTAGATCTGCCCGGCGTTCATCGCCTCGCCCAGCGGACCGAGCGCGGCACGCATGCGGCTGCGCAGCTCATACCCGTGCGCCGGCTCCTTCGCCAGCATGGCCAGCACCACGTCCTGCACCCGGGCAACCCCTTCGGATAGATCGCTAATAGATAACCGCTAGCTATTGCGCTGTCAAACTCGGCGGCGGGTGTGCAGACTCAGGCAGCTACCAACCTGAGTAGTGATCCGCGCACAGTGCCCGGGGTGCTCCAACCCGCAGACGTTCCGTGCGCACATCGGCAGATCCGTGCATGGGCATCAAGTTGATACCTGCGTCTAACGTCTACGGAGGGTGACGGCGTTCCTGCCTTCCGGCGCGCCCGCTCGGCGGCATGAGTGAGCATTCGATCGTGGAACATTGGTGGGGCGGGCCACCTGCATTCAGATGGCGTGGTGGTAGTCAGTGTCCGCTCGTGGCTCAGCGCAGGTCGACCTCGACATGGTGTTGCGCGAAGATGCCGAGCAGATCCTCCAGGGTGATCGCCCGTCCCAGTCGTCGCCGGTCGTAGCCGGCGACGAGGTGTTCGCGGGCGACGACCGCGTCGTGCCACATCAGCCGGAACGGTGTCCGTGCGCCAAAGTTCCCGCAGAGGCAGTCGTCGAGGGCGTCGAGGTTCCAGCCGAAGTATCCGCCCGGTCCATTGATCGCCTCGCCGATCGCACAGTAGAACCCTTCGATGTTGGTCACGAACCGGCCGTCGAGGTCGTACGTGGTGCCGGCGGGTCGGTCCGGCGCACCGGACTGGTGGGCGAGCGCCACTCCGGCCCAGTGGTGGCGCAGTTCCCGGTCGTAGCGGGCCCACAGGTTCTTTTGGGCGGGCGGTCCGTTGTGCCAGTGCTTCAGGATGCCGAGGACTGCCGTGGGCAGCGGTTCCTGTGGGTCGTTGTCGACCGTCACGTCGAGGAGCCCGGCACCGAGTCGCGACGGCTCGCCTGCCTCGACCGTTCCGGACACCACGGCGCCTATCACCCGGTTGGCGAACCCATCGGCGGCGATCATGTGCACCTCGGCGCGGATCCGGCGGCGACGCAGGCTTGCCTTGGTCGATTGCCCGACCGCGTCGAGTGCGGTCAGCAATGGCGTTTCCGGTCGGCAGCCGAGTAGCCGGACCTGCGGCACCGGCGGTGCGGCTTGCTCGCGGAACACGCCGGTGAGGTCCCGGCATGTGCCGTACGGCGTTTCATCCCGGCCCGAGAGGGCGAATTGGGTGACGTCGCCCGGACGTACTACTGCGTCCGTGCGGTCGTAGACGTGGATAAACCCGTCGAGATCGATGTCCACGGTTTCCGGCACCGTGCGGCTTGGCCGTTGCGCGAGCACGACGACGTCGCCGAGGTCCTCGCCCCACCAGGACGGCGGCGTGCCTGGCGGTGGCGGAGGCGCCGTTATCGAGATGTCCCCCAGCCAGGCCCGTTCGGTGCCGAGTGCCTCGGCGGGCAGCCGGTCGATCAGGTCGGCAAGCGCGCCATCCGGAGCGCAGCCGACGAGCGTGAACCGCTCCCGCGGCCGGGGCGGCAGGTCGACGAACAGTCCTTCGATCTCCACACACAGTGCCAGCGGGATGTCGTCCTCGTAGAAGCCCTCAAAGCCGACATCGCCAAGGAGCAGCCAGCGCGGGCCGACCGGAAGCTCCCATGTCCACCGCCGCTGCTCCGGCGCATGATCAGCCCCGGAACCGACGCTCGTCGTCACGCCGCGACCCTACCGGCTCGGAACGCCCCGTCGGGGGCGCGCTCGTGGACGGCGGAGCATCAACACCCGCGCTCAACGTGTCGGCTCATCGGCCATGACCCGAGGCTGAGGTGTCCGGTTCGTCGTGGCACCGGCAGCGCGGATAGCGGCTACTTAGAGACTTGGTCCAGGATCGATGTCCGGCCAGACTCGGTCCAGGTGCCCGGCGAGACGCTCCCACATTGCGGCTGCCCTCCGGTGTCATTGGT
>NZ_JBFAVI010000238.1:0-8251 GCF_040679695.1 Micromonospora sp. NPDC052213 | reverse complement strand
CGCCGACCCCGCCGGGCCGGAGCAGGCGCCCGGGGAGTCGGGCCGGTGAGGATCACCTGGGTGCAGCCCGAGGACCTGCTGCCGCACGAGATCGCGGCCAGCCGGGACGAGGGGCGCGACGTCGGCGCGATCGCCGAGCAGTGGCGCGCGGCCGGCGGGGACCTCACCCCGCCGGTCAGCGGGGCGTCGCCCACGCCCGCGGCACCCCGGCTGCGGGCCCTCGCCACGCGGCTGCTCGACGAGGCCGACGCGCTGCCGGGAGCCGGCAGCCCCGACGAGCCCGAGGAGTTGGCCGCCGTCCGCGCCACCTGGCCGGCGGAGTGGTCGCTGCCCGCCGGCCCGGCCGCGTACGACCGGGTGCACGGCGCGTGGCTCGGCCGGGCGGCCGGCTGCCTGCTCGGCAAGCCGGTCGAGAAGATCCCCCGCCACGGCATCCGGGAGATCCTCGTCGCCACCGGCCGCTGGCCGCTGCGTGACTGGTTCACCGCCCGGGGGCTGCCCGCCGACGTGGCTGCCCGCTGGCCGTGGAACCGGCGCAGCGCCCCGACCAGCCTGGCCGAGAACATCGACGGGATGCCCGAGGACGACGACCTGAACTTCGCGCTGCTGGCGCTGCGTGTGCTGGAGACGTACGGGCGGGACTTCACCAGCGCCGACGTGGCGCAGGCGTGGCTGGACTGGCTGCCCGGCGGGCGGGTCTTCACCGCCGAACGGGTGGCCTACCGCAACCTGCTGCTGGGGCTGGCCCCGCCGGCGACCGCGCGGCGGCACAACCCGTTCCGGGAGTGGATCGGCGCCCAGATCCGCACCGACGTGTACGGCTGGGTCAACCCCGGGCGCCCCGACCTGGCCGCCGAGCTGGCCTGGCGCGACGCCACGGTCAGCCACGTCCGCGCCGGCGTGTACGGGGCGATGTGGGTCGCGGCCCTGGCCGCCGCCGCCACGGTGGCGGGCGACGTCGACGAGGTGCTCGACGCCGGCGAGGCGGTGCTGCCGCCGCGCAGCCGGTTCGCCGCCACGGTCCGGGAGGCGCGCGCCCTCGGCTCGCGAACGGACGACTGGGAGGCGGTGGTGGACGAGCTGTACGCCCGGCACGGCCACCTGCACTGGGTGCACGTGCGCAACAACGCCGCGCTGGTCGCCGCCGCCCTCGCGTACGGGCGGGGCGAGCTGGAGCGGTCCATCTGCGCGGTCGTCAGCGGCGGCTGGGACACCGACTCCACCGGGGCCACCGTCGGCGCGGTGACCGGGGCGCTGACCGGCGCGTCCGGGCTGCCCGAGCGGTGGGTCGGCCCGCTGCGCGGCCGGCTCGCCAGCAGCATCGCCGGCTTCGACGGCATCGGCTTCGACGAGCTGGCCGCCCGCACCGTCGCCCTCGCCGAGCCGGCTGCCGCCGGGGAGCCCGTCGGCGTCGCCACGACCGAGGGCGGGCCGGCGTGAGCGCGCGGGTGGTCGTGGTGGGCAGCGCCAACCTGGACCTGGTGGTCACCGCGCCACAGCTGCCCCGCCCCGGCGAGACGGTGCTCGGGGAGGACTTCCGGACCGTGCCCGGCGGCAAGGGCGCCAACCAGGCCGTCGCCGCCGCCCGGGCGGGCGCGGACTGCGCGTTCGTGGGCGCGGTCGGCGCCGACGAGTTCGGGCAGCAGCTGCGGGACAACCTGGTCGCCGCCGGGGTGGACGTGCGTGGCCTGCGTACCGTCCCCGGCCCCTCGGGGGTCGCCCTGATCGGGGTCGACCGGGCGGCGGAGAACTTCATCGTGGTCGCCCCCGGCGCGAACTCCGCGCTGACCGACCTGGACGCCGCCGACGGGGCGGCGATCGGCGCGGCCGACGTGCTGCTGCTCCAGCTGGAGGTGCCGCTGCCGACCGTGGTGGAGGCCGCCGGCCGGGCCCGCGCCGCCGGCACCACGGTGGTGCTCAACGCCGCGCCGGCGGCGCCGTTGCCGGCGGACCTGCTCGGGCTGGTCGACGTGCTGGTCGTCAACGAGCACGAGGCGGCCGTCGTCGCCGCGACGGCCCCCGGCGAGCCGGCCGTCCTGCTCGACGCGCTGCTGGAGCTGGTGCCCCGGGTGGTGCTGACGCTCGGCGCCCGGGGCGCCGCGTACGCCGACCGGCGCGGTCCGCGACTGGAGATCCCGGCGCCGCGCATCGCGGCGGTGGACACCACCGCCGCCGGGGACGCCTTCACCGGCGCCCTCGCCGTCGGCTGGGCCGAACGCGGCGCCGCGCGCGACGGCGACGCCGTCGCCGCCGTCCTGCGCTGGGCCTGCGCGGCCGGCGCGGCGTGCGCGCAACGCCCCGGCGCGTCCACCGCGCTGCCCGACCGGGCCGCCATCGAGGACCTGTACGCCGCGACCTACCGAGGTGCCCCATGAGCTTCAACCCCTACGTGCCGCGCCCCATCGACCGGCCGACGGAGGTCCCGCTGGGTGGGCACGCCGACCTGACCACGCTGGACGAGGCGAAGGTCTTCGCCGCCCCGGACGACCCGGCCGACTGGCCGGCCTGGCGGGAGCAGCTCACCCGCTGGCGCGCCGACGCCCGTGCCCGCCTCGGCTACACAGGTGCGCACTACGACGAGATCCCCGGCGACTGCTTCAGCGTCTGCCTCGCCTGGCTGTGGGACGAGACGCTCTACGACCACGAGCGGGGCGTCTTCACCGTCGACGCGTTCCTCGACGCCGCCGAGCGGGACTTCGGGGGCTTCGACGGGATCGTCCTGTGGCACGCGTACCCGGTGATCGGGCTGGACGAACGCAACCAGTTCGACTACTACCGCGACGTCCCCGAACTGCCCGAGGTGGTGCGCGCCTTCCAGCGGCGCGGGGTGCGGGTCTTCGTCGACTACAACCCGTGGGACACCGGCACCCGGCGCGAGGCCGGCACCGACGCGCAGGAGGTCGCCGCGCTGGCCGGCAAGCTCGGCGTCGACGGGGTCTTCCTCGACACCCTCAAGGAGGGCGCCGACGAGCTGCGCCGGGAGCTGGACGCCGTCCGCCCCGGCACCGTCCTCGAAGGCGAGAGCCGCGTGCCGCTGGCCCGCATCGCCGACCACGCGATGTCGTGGGCGCAGTGGTTCGCCGACTCCGAGGTCCCCGGCGTGCTGCGCGCCAAGTGGTTCGAGCGCCGGCACGTGCTGCACCACACCCGCCGCTGGCACCGCAGCCACCTCGACGAGCTGCACTCCGCCTGGCTCAACGGCTGCGGCGTGCTGGTCTGGGAGAGCGTGTTCGGCGTCTGGGTGGGCTGGAACGACCGGGACCGGGCCGTGCTCCGGGCGATGCGCCGGGTGCAGGCCAGCCACGCCGCGTGGCTGCGCGCCGAGGACTGGGTCCCGCTCGCCGACCACCCCGGCTCCGGTCAGGTGTACGCGTCCCGCTGGACGCACGACGGCGAGCCGCTGTGGACGGTGGTGAACCGGGGCGACGACCACGACGGGCCGTGGCTGCGTACCGCACCGCGTCCCGGCCGGCGCTTCGTCGACCTGGTCACCGGCGCCGAGCTGGCCGTCACCGCCGAGCCGGGCGGCACGGTCGCCGTCGGTGGTCCGCTGCCGGCCGGGGCGGTCGCCGCGGTCGTCGCCACCACCGACGCGTCGGTGCCGTCGCACCCGGCGGTGGTCGGCGACCCGTCCTTCCCGGCCCGCACGGCGCAGCGGCTGCGCGTGCCGTGGGCGCCCCGGCGCGACGTGCCCGACGGCATGGTGGCGGTCGACGGCGGCCGGCGGGAGCTGCTCGTGCGCCACCGGGTGCGGGAGACCGGGCTCTACGGCGAGACCCCGTACGTCGACGAGTGGAAGCCGCTGCCGCCCCGGCTGCACCACACCGGCACGCTGCGCCGCGCCGTGCGGCTCGGCCGGTTCGCCATCGACACCCACGAGGTCACCCACGGCCGGTACGCCGAGTTCCTGCGCGCCACCGGCCACCGTCCGGCGCGCCCCGAGCGGTTCACCGCCGGACAGGGCCCGGCCGACGCCCCGGTCACCGGCGTCGACCTCGCCGACGCCCGGGCCTACGCGGCCTGGGCCGGGCTGCGGCTGCCCACCGAGGACGAGTGGCAGGTGGCCGCCGAGGCGGGGCTGCTGCACCGCCGGGAACCGCTGGTGTGGAACCTGACCGAGAGCGAGCACTCCGACGGGCGGACCCGCTTCGTGATCCTCAAGGGTGGCGCCGCGTACCGGGCGGAGGGCTCCGACTGGTATCTCGACGGCGGCCCGCAACCGCCGGACGTGTCGGTGAAGCTGCTGCTGCTCGGCGCCGGCCTGACCCGATCCGACCAGGTCGGCTTCCGCTGCGCCGCCGACCTTCCCGCCGAGGAGTGACCCGATGAGAAGACGTTGGCGGATCGGCGGCGGCGTGGCCGCCGTGCTCCTCGCGTTCGGCCTGGCCGGCGCGGTGCCCGGCGCGGCCGGCGCGGAGCGTCTCCGCGCGGGCACGCTGACCACCGCCGCGGCGCCGTCCGCGGCGCTGGGCGCTCCGATCGACTACACGGTCTACCTGCCGCACGGCTACGGCGAGGCGACGGCGAGCCGCTACCCGGTGCTGTACCTGCTGCACGGGCGGGGCGACACCATGCAGGCGTGGACCCGGGTCAAGGCCGACCTGGACCGGCTGATCGCCGACGGCGACGTGCCGCCGGTGATCGCGGTGCTGCCCGACGCGCCGTGGAGCAGCCGCGGCAGCTGGTACGTCGACTCCGGGTACACCGGCGCGGACGATCCCGGCCGGCCGGTGGAGACCGCCCTCACCCGGGACCTGGTGCGGCACGTCGACGCCACCTACCGCACCGCGGCCCACCGGGGGGCGCGCCTGGTCGGCGGCTACTCGATGGGCGGCGCCGGCGCGCTGCGCTACGCCCTGGCCCACCAGGACCTGTTCGGCCACGCGCTGGTGCTCAGCCCGGCGGTGTACCGGCCGCTGCCGCCGGCCGACTCGTCGGCGCGCGAGTTCGGCGGCTTCGGCTCCGGCGAGCAGCGCTTCTCCGACGAGGTCTACCGGCGACTGAACTACCCGGCCCTGCTGCCGGGCCTGGACGCGGAGTCCCCGGTGCGGATGTACGTCGCGGTCGGCGACGACGAGTGGGCGAACCCCGACCCGGCCGACGCCGCCCACGACCTCGACTACGAGGCCGCCACCCTCTACAACACCGTGCGCCGCTCCGACGCGATCGCCGCGGAGTTCCGGGTGCTCGACGGGGGGCACGACTGGGACGTCTGGCGACCCGCCTTCGCGGACGGACTGAGGCACCTGGCGGCGACGCTGAGCGTCACCCCGCCGGCCGGGCTGCCCGGGCCGCCGCACGGCACCGCGGGCACCGACTGGGCCGGCGGCGTGGCCGCCCACCCCGACGGCAGCACCACCCTCGGATACGCCGCCTCCGGCCCGGTCGCCGGCCAGCCGTACGCCGGCGGGCTGGACGCCGTGGTCAGCCGCGTCACGGCGGGCGGGGCCCCGGCCTGGACGAGGCAGTTCGGCACGGCCGCCAACGACCGCCTCCACGGCGTGGTGCCGCTCGCCGACGGCGGGGTGATCGCCGCCGGCTACACCCGCGGCGACCTCGACGGGACGCACCCGGGCAGCCCCGCCGACGACGGCTTCGTCGTCAAGTTGACCGGGACGGGGCAGCGGGCCTGGCTCACCCAGACCGGTGACCCGGCCAGGGCCGACCGGTTCTACGCCGTCGCGGCCGCCCCCGACGGCGGCGCCTACGTCGCCGGCTACACCAGCGGCTCGTTCGCCGGGCAGAGCGGCGCCGGCGACAAGGACGCGGTCCTGGCCCGCATCTCCCCGGACGGGCGGATCGCCTGGAGCCGGCAGTTCGGCGGTTCCGGCGAGGACAAGGCGTACGCGGTGACGGCCGACGCCGAGGGCGTGTACGTGGCCGGCGGCACCTCCGCCGGCCTGCCCGGCACCACCGCGCTGGGCGGCAGCGACGGGTGGCTCGCCCGGTTCGACGCCAGCGGCACCCGGACGTGGGTGACCTCGGTGGGCGGCGCCGGCGACGACCTGCTCGGCGGTGTCGCGATCAGCGCCGACGGCCTCGTGGTCGCCACCGGCTCCGCCGGCGGCGAGGCCACCGCCGGCGGCAGCGACGTGCTCACCGTGGCGTACACCGGGGCCGGCCGGCAGCGCTGGCGGACGGTGACCGGCGGGCGGGGCGCGGACGCGGGTGCGGACGTGGTGGCGCTGCCCGACGGTGCGGTCGCCGTGGTCGGCTTCACCGGCAGCGCGCTCGGCCTGCCGGTCGGCGGCGCGGACGTGCTGACCCTGCGGCTGGACGCGCGGGGCCGCCAGGCCGGGGTGGCCCAGTACGGCACCGCCCGCGACGACGCCGCCGACGCCTTCGGCGAGGAGAACGTCTACGCGACCCTCGGTGCCGACGGGCGGCTGCTGGTCACCGGGCTCACCGCCGGAACCACGTCGGGCGGGGCGGCGCTCGGCAACGGCGACGTCTTCCTCGCCGCCGTCGATCCGACGAAAGGAACGCCGTGAACAGCCCAGCTGACCCGGGTG
The DNA here is from genome assembly GCF_040679695.1 of Micromonospora sp. NPDC052213. Taxonomy (NCBI): domain Bacteria; kingdom Bacillati; phylum Actinomycetota; class Actinomycetes; order Micromonosporales; family Micromonosporaceae; genus Micromonospora; species Micromonospora sp. NPDC052213. The sequence goes on along the minus strand of NZ_JBFAVI010000238.1, from coordinate 1,739 downwards.
CCGACCGGACCCGCCCGCTCGACGGGGTGAAGGTGGTCGACCTGGCCACCCTCTTCGCCGGGCCGCTCGCGGCGGCGTTCCTCGGCGACTTCGGCGCCGACGTGGTCAAGGTGGAGCATCCGGCCAGGCCGGACCCGTCGCGGGGGCACGGCCCGGCGAAGGACGGCGTCGGGCTGTGGTGGAAGGTGCTCGGGCGCAACAAGCGCACGGTGACCCTGAACCTGTCCGACCCGCGGGGCGCCGAACTGCTGCGCCGCCTGCTCGCCGACGCGGACGTGCTGGTGGAGAACTTCCGTCCCGGCACCCTGGAACGGTGGGGGCTCGGCCCGGCCGAGCTGCACGAGGTCAACCCCCGGCTGGTGATCGCCCGGATCAGCGGTTTCGGTCAGGTCGGCCCGTACGCGCGGCGGCCGGGCTTCGGCACCCTCGCCGAGGCGATGAGCGGCTTCGCCGCCGCCACCGGCGAGCCGGACGGCCCGCCGACGCTGCCCCCGTTCGGGCTGGCCGACTCGGTCACCGCGCTCGCCGCCGCGTACGCGGTCATGCTGGCCCTGCGGGCCCGCGACCTCACCGGCGCCGGCCAGGTGGTGGACCTCGCCATCATCGAGCCGATCATGGCGATGCTGGGCCCCCAGATCACCTGGTACGACCAGCTCGGCTACGTCCAGCCCCGGCTGGGCAACCGGTCCAACAACAACGCGCCGCGCAACACGTACCGCTGCGCCGACGGGCGCTGGGTGGCGGTGTCGACCAGCGCGCAGAGCATCGCCGAGCGGGTGCTGCGGCTGGTCGGCCGGCCGGAACTGGTGGACGAGCCGTGGTTCGCCACGGGCAGCGGCCGGGCCGCGCACGCCGACGAACTGGACGCCGCCGTGGGCGCCTGGGTCGCGCGGCGCGACCGGGACGAGGTGGTGGCCGCGTTCGAGGCCGCCGAGGCGGCCGTCGCCCCGGTCTACGACGTGCGTGACATCCTCGCCGACCCGCAGTACGCCGCGCTCGGCACCGTCCGCACCGTCGACGACGAGGAGTTGGGCGAGGTACGGATGCAGAACGTGCCGTTCCGGCTCTCGGAGACGCCGGGGGACATCCGGCACGCCGGGCGCCGGCACGGCCAGGACACCGACGCGGTGTTGCGGTCGCTGGGCCTGGCCGACGGCGAGTTGGCGGCGCTGCGCGAGCAGGGGGTGATCTGAATGCTGCTGACCTGGCTCTACGTGCCGGGTGACCGGCCGGCCCGGTTCGCCAAGGCGGTCGCCTCCGGCGCCGACGCGGTGATCCTCGACCTCGAGGACGCGGTGCTCGCCGACCGCAAGGCGTACGCGCGGCAGGCCGTCGCCGAGTTCCTCGGGCAGTCGCACCCCGTGCCGGTCCAGGTCCGGGTCAACGAGCTGACCGGCCCGGACGTCGACGCCGACCTGGCCGCGGTGGTCGGTCGCCCCGGGCTGGCGGGCCTGCGGCTGCCGAAGGTGGAGTCGGCGACCGCCGTCGCCGCCCTTGCCGCCCGGGTGGACACCCCGCTGCACCCGTTGGTCGAGTCGGCCCTCGGCCTGGAGGCCGCGTACGCCATCGCCACCGCCGACCCCGCGGTGGCCTCGATCGGCCTCGGCGAGGCCGACCTGCGCTCCGACCTCGGCGTCGACGACGAGGCCGGTCTGGCATGGGCGCGCGGCCGGATCGTGGTGGGGGGCCCCGCCCCCCCCCAGCCCCCCCCCCCCCGGGCCGTGGTCCCGAACGAGGCC
>NZ_JBFAVI010000237.1:7437-8322 GCF_040679695.1 Micromonospora sp. NPDC052213 | reverse complement strand
CCTGCCGTGCCCGGCGGAGGGATCAAGCCTGACCGCCCGGAGCCGGGCACGGCAGGCCCCAGCCGCTCTGAGCTCAACCACCCCAGCGGACAGGGATCTCCATCGGCGGCTCGCCCTCGCCGGCCCAGAAGATCGTGCCCGAGGCGTCCACGACCACGACCCGGGGCGTGCGGGCGTGCCCCCAGGCGATCGCCTCCGCCGGGTCGTCCCAGCTCGGGCCCTCCTCGAGCACGCCGGTCTCGGCGCCCTCGCTGTCCCCCGCGGACCGCTCCCAGTAGGCCGTCCAGACCTGCTGGCCGGCGGACAGGTCGGGGTGCACGAAGACCGTGCCCCGGCCGCGCCAGGCCGCCAGCCGCTCCGGCACCACCGGCACCGGCGCCTCCCCGGTGACCGCCTCGAGGTCGGCCACGTCGAAGGCGTGCGGCAGCAGCTCGGCCATCCGCAGCGGGCCGCCCTTGGCCTCGATCAGGCACTCCGGGCCGCCCTGCTCCCACAGCAGCTGGCGGCACCGGCCGCACGGCATCAGCGGCTCGCCGGTGGCGTCGACGCAGGACAGGGCGACGATCCGGCCGCCGCCGGTGGCGTGCAGCGAGGAGACCACGCCGCACTCGGCGCAGAGCACCACGCCGTACGCGGCGTTCTCCACGTTGCAGCCGACCACCACGCGGCCGTCGTCGACCAGGGCGGCTGCCCCGACGGGGAACTTCGAGTACGGCACGTACGCGTGCCGCATCACCTCGGTCGCGGCGGCCCGCAGGCGCTCCCAGTCGATCTCGGTCATCCTGTCATTCTGCCGCATGCCGGTGACCAGCCGGAACGAGCGTCATCAACGACAGCCTGGAACCGGCACCTGCGGACCGTGCGGGACCCGCAGGCGCGCCGGCG
>NZ_JBFAVI010000237.1:0-7427 GCF_040679695.1 Micromonospora sp. NPDC052213 | reverse complement strand
CCGCACCGCCTAACAAAACCCATAGTGGGGGCCGACCGGGAGAGCCCGGTCGGCCACCACTGAAGATGCGGAAGGCGCCAGGTCAGTACACCCAGGCGGTGCAGCTGCTCCACGACGAGGGGTAGGTCCAAGCGCCGGGGCTTCCCGATGCGTAGCCGTAGCAGATCCGGTGCTTGTCGCCGTCCCCGGAGGAGTTGGGGTTACGGGTGGTGTTCCAGACGCCCGTGACGCCCTGCCCCGACATCAGCCGCTTGGTGCTGGCCGTGTCCTGCACGTATCCGTAGGGGGACTTGATGAGCCGCTCGGTCCGGAGAACGAGCGGCACGTCGAACGGCGACGAGACGTAGTCGATCACGATCTGTCCCCATCGCTGCGTGCAGTCGCTGCTCTGGGCCAGCTTCCACGCCTTGGTGCTCCCGCTGTTGTACTGCGCCTGGACCACCGTGCTGCAGGCCGCCGACGCCGGGGTGGCCGGGGCCACGACGGCGGCGGTGACCCCGACGAAGGCTCCCACCGCCAGCATCCCGCTGGTAATCGCACCCTTGATCGAATACTTCGACATTTTCTCTCCCCGCTGCGTGGTTGAGGTGATGCCGGAACGTTAGGTAGCCGCTCCATCACCGGCCCATCAGCCGCCCATCACCGCGCCCTCGCCAGTCACGACGCCGACCCGGCCCGCAGGCGGCGCGGCTCGACCGTGGACGGGCAGCGCCCCGGCGGCAACGTTCGTCGGCCGCGCGAACCGGGTCCGCGCGGGATGGGACGTCTGCGCCGGCGGTGGGTTGCCACAACTCCGGCAGCTCGGCGACGAAAGCATCTCGACGACGCCCTCCAGCCGCTCGAGCGCTGAGCGCACGACCTGCAGGACGTCGGCGCCGACTAGGGGGGCGTCCCCGTGCGGGCCGGTCGTCTCGTGCGAGTCGAGAAGTCCGCGGTGGACCTTCTCCACGAACGCGCCGACCTCGATGCCGAGCTCCGCGCGGAGCCGCGACCGCAGATCCTGCAACACTCGCAGCCCTTCCGCCGTCCGGCCCACGTGGTGCAAGGCTAGGGCGAGATAGCTGTGCAGGTTCTCGTGATACGGATACCGGCCGACCCACTCGGAGAACTCCACCACCACGCCGGCGTTATTGCCTCGAGCAAGCTCGATCTGGCCGTATTTCTCGATCGCGCGGAGCCGCATTTCCTCGAGGCGCGTCGCGGCGGGCGCGAGGGCATCCGATCCGACGTCCTCCAGTGCCTCTCCGGACCAGAGGCCCAGCGCTCGGCGCGCCGTGTGCGACGCGCTTTCCAGGTCCCCATTCCGGGCGCGGGCCTCGACGTCCGCGCACATCCTGCTGAACTGTTCCGCGTCAATTTGCTCGTCTGACAGGGTCAGCGAGTAGCTTGACGAAATCCGATTTAGTTCCGCCCCGACGCCGAGGCCGGACAACAGTTTACGAAGCGTCCCGACGCAATTCTGCACCTGCTGCACGGCGGTCGAGGGCGGACTCTGCCCCCAGAGGACCTCCACAAGGCGCTGAGTCGAAACAGGACGGTTCGGGTCAACCAACATGGTTGCCAGTATCTTTCGGTGGCGATGTCCGGAGACCGAACAAAATTTGCCGCCCGAACGCACAGACACTGGCCCCAGGATTTTGAAATTCAATGCACTTCCCCCATGAGTGACGCCTCGCTAAATCATGGGGGCACACGCGTAGCGCGTCAAGACTTCGATCACTGCCGCCGGGACGTGGATCGGACTGCGGAAGGCCACGCCGCGCGTGGCGGCAGAGGGCCAGCAATCACCGACGGTAGTCACGGCGACAGCGATCATCCTCATTCGCTACAGCGAATTCGACGCTTACGCGGTTTGCGGGCGCACCGGCACCCCACCGGCCCGTCGCCGGCATGACGTGAGGCTATGGATTGCCGGGCTGGGCAAGCCGACGCGGAGTCACCGTAGTCAGTGTCGTAGCGGCCTTCTCCACATCCTCTGGCGGCACGTCGGCGCTGGGCTGACCAGCACGAACGCATCGTCGCAACGCACCAGGTGGACCTCGCCACCCGACTCGGCGCACGTCCAGTGGTCGGGGCCGACCTGCCGGCAACCCGGCGCGGCCAACGGCTGGTCGCGTTGGCGCCGCAGGACGATGTCGGCCACGGCTGGACGGCAGTGACGTGGCGGGGCGAAGTCGTCTGGTAGATCGATCACGTGCACTGAGATCCAGCGGCGCTCCCGCGTCACCGTCACCGGCAGCACGCGATCGACCCGGTCCGCACGGGCCGACGCGATGTCGTAACCCGGAACCTGCGGCACCGGCAGCGGAAGCCCGAGCCTGGCGAACGCCTCCTGGTCGCCGGTACGCCGGGCCTCCTGCCGCGAGGCCGGGACACGGCCAGCGGGGGCCAGCAGCGCCAAGGCCAACCCGGCACGGACGATGGGCGGCAGTGCGACGGCGACACCGGCAGCGAACCCGGCCACCGCCAGCAAGACCGCCAGCCACACCGGCGGCGGCGTCCAACGGGGATACCACGCCTGCTGCAGCAGGACGGCGCCGGTAGTGGCGACGGCACCGAGCACCGCCGCCCACAGCGCCGGTGCGACGCCCGCGGCCCGCAGCACCAGCCATACGGCCGCGGTCACCGCCAGCGGGCCGACCAGCAGGACCGGGAAGCCGAAGCCGAGGCAGGCACCGATGGTGTCCGACTCGCAGTCGGCCACCGAGCGCGCCTGCTCCTGCCACAGGGAGGGTGGGTGGGTGACGTTGTCATCGTCGGCCCATCGGCGGGCCATCGTCGTGCCGGGGGGTGACCACATCGGCCCCTTCCCGAATCCGGGCATCGCCGATGTGAACGGGATCCCGCGCCGTGCCGGGCCGGTGACGCGTCACCGGGGGCCCGGCACGGGCTCCCTGGAACGAGGTCGAGCGGGGGTGTTCCGACCGGAGCCGGTGGTCAGCCCTTGATGTACGGCTTGCCGTCGGCGGCCGGCGCCCGGACCCGGCCGACCAGCCCGGCCACCGCGAGGATCGTCGCCAGGTAGGGCAGCATGGCCAGGAACTCGCTCGGGATGGCGCTGTTGATCGCGCCCAGGTACGTGGCGAGCTGGTCGGCGAAGCCGAAGAAGAGCGCCGCGAGCAGCGCCCCCGTCGGGCTCCACCGGCCGAAGATCAGTGCGGCCAGGGCGATGAAGCCCTTGCCGCCGATCATGTTCTTGGTGAACGAGTAGAGCGCGAGCGTGTACGAGGCGCCGCCGATGCCGGCGACCACCCCGGCGAGCAGCACGTTGCGGTAGCGCAGCCCGAGCACGCGGACGCCCAGTGTGTCGGCGGCGGTCGGGTGCTCGCCGACCGAGCGGGTCCGCAGGCCCCACCGGGTGCGGAACAGTGCGATGTGGATGACCAGCACCAGCAGCAGGCCGAGGTAGAGGAAGATGTTGCCCCGGAACAGCGCCGGCCCGATCAGCGGGATGTCCGACAACAGCGGGATCTCCCAGTTGCTGAACCGGGGCGCGCTGTTGTACTTCTGCGCGTTGGGCTGCATCAGCCGCTCGTAGAGGAAGCCGGTGACACCGACCGCCAGCAGGTTGAGCACGATGCCCATGACCACCTGGTCGACCAGGTAGCGGATCGAGAAGACGGCCAGCAGCAGCGAGATGAACGCGCCGCCGAGCGCCGCCGCGACCAGGCCCACCCAGACGTTGCCGGAGAGGCTGCCGAAGAGCGCCCCGCTGAAGGCGCCCATCAGCAACTGCCCCTCGATGGCCACGTTGACCACGCCGGAGCGCTCGCACAGCACGCCGGCCAGCGCGCCGAAGATCAGCGGCAGGGCCAGGATGAACGTGCCCCGGACGATGTTGACCAGCGGCATGAAGTTCTGCCCGTTCGGCGCGGCCGAGACCTGCCAGCAGAGGAACGACAGCACGAAGCCGACCAGGCCGACGCCGAGCACGAGGGTGAACCAGCGCTTCGGCAGCCCGGCGAGCATCGCGACGCCGGCGGCCACGGCGACGATCCCGAATCCGATCGCGCCGAGCGTGCCGTCGATCTTCAGGGCGGCGCCGGCGGCGTCCTCGCTGAGGGTGAAGCGGGCCTGCTCGCCGGTGGCGAGCGCCCCGAACAGCACCGTCGCCAGCAGGCCGAGCCCGAGCAGCACGGCGCCGACCTTGCGGGTGCGGGTCCAGAACCCCAGGTCGACGGGGGCGACGGCGACGTCTTCGACAGCCATGGTGGACATGAGTTACCAGCCCTTCGCCAGGCTCGTCTGCAACCGGGCGGCGCGGGCGGCCCGGAGCTGGAAGATCGCCTTCACCAGGGCCGGCGCGGCGATGAAGATGACGATCAGCGCCTGGAGCACGGTGACCAGCTCCAGCGAGATCCCCGAGTACGACTGCATCCGGTTGCCGCCGGCCTGGAGCGCGCCGAAGAGCAGCGCGGCCAGCGCCACGCCCCACGGCTTCACCCGGCCGAGCAGCGCCACCAGGATGCCGTCGAAGCCGATCTGCGCGACCACCAGCGGGGTCAGCGCGCTGGCGGTGGTGCCGAGCACCATGTTCGAGCCGCCGAGGCCGGCCAGGATCCCGGCGAAGACCATGATCAGGACGTACGTCCGGGTGACGCTGATGCCGGCGGTCCGGGCGGCGTCCGGGTTGGCGCCCACCGCGCGCAGCTCGAAGCCGAGCGTGGAGCGGTTCAGCAGCCACCAGACGGCCCAGGTGGCCAGCACCGCCAGGATGATGCCGGCGTGCACCCGCAGCCCGTCGCCGAGCAGCCGGGGCAGCTGGGCCGACGGGTCGACCGGCTTGCTGATCGCGTCCGTACGGTTCGGGTCCTGGATGCCGTTCTGCACGATGATCCAGGTCAGGAAGTACGTGGCGATGTAGTTGAGCATGATCGTGTTGATCACCTCGTGGGCGCCGGCGCGCGCCTTGAGGATGCCCGGGATGAAGCCCCAGATCGCACCGCCGAGCGCACCGGCGAGCACCGCGACGAGCAGGTGCAGGCCGGGCGGCAGCGGCAGCAGGAAGCCGGCCAGCGCGGCCAGGATCACGCCCATCGTGGCCTGGCCCTGGGCGCCGATGTTGAACAGGCCGCCCCGGAACGCCAGCGCCACCGACAGGCCGGTGAAGACCAGCGGCGCGGTGTAGGTGAGCGTCTCGGAGATCGGGCTCATCACGGCCTGGAAGCCGACCGCCTCGGGGTCGAAGACGGCGCCCTTGAACAGGTTGCCGTACGCCTCGCTGACCAGCGTCCAGCTCGCGTTGAACGCGTCGGACGGCCGGGCGGTGATGTAGCTGTAGGTGGCCAGCACGTCCGGGTCAGAGACGATCATCAGCACCGCGCCGATGACCATTGCCAGGACCAGCGACAGCAGGGTCACCGTGAAGGTGTTCGCGGCCCAGAGGTTGTCCAGGAACAGCCGCCCCAGCGAGGGCTTCGCCTCCGGGGCCGGCTGCTTCGGGGAGGTGGCCGCCTCGGCGCGCTCGGTGTTGCCGAGCGCGGTCTGCGCGGCCTGCGCCTCGGTCGCCGGCTCCTTGTCCGGGGAGCCCGACGGGGGGTTCGGGTTGCTCATGCCGGCACTCCGCTTCGCTCCGTGCCGCCATGAGGCATCACCGCACAGAGCCTGATGATTCGCTCGCTTCGCTCGCTCATGCCTCGTCCTCGCTACCAGGGCCCTCGGCGGTGGGGGCCGCCGCGCCGCCGTCGGCCGCCGTGGCGCCCGCGGTCGCACCGCTCGCGCCAGCCGCGGCCGTGTCGGGGGTGATGCCGGCCATCAGCAGGCCGATCTCCTCGCGCGGGGTGTCCGGGCCGACGATGCCGATGATCCGGCCGCGGTACATCACGGCGATCCGGTCGGCCAGGCCGATCACCTCGTCGAGTTCGCTGGAGACCACCATGACGGCGGTGCCGACGTCCCGCTCACGGATGACCCGGCTGTGGATGAACTCGATGGACCCGACGTCGACGCCCCGGGTCGGCTGGGCGGCGATGAAGAGCTTCAGCGGCCGGGACAGCTCCCGGGCCACGATCACCTTCTGCTGGTTGCCGCCGGAGAGGGTGCCGACCGGCGTGTCGGCCGAGGAGGTGCGGACGTCGAACTGCGCGATCCGCTCCTTCGCCGACTTCGCGATGGCGTCCGGCTTGAGCGCCAGGCCCTTGCCGAAGGGCGGCCGGTCGTAGATGTCGAGCACCAGGTTCTCCGCGACGGAGAACTCCTTGACCACGCCGTCGACGCTGCGGTCCTCCGGCACGTAGCCGACGCCGGCGCGGAGCACCTTCTTGGTCGACCAGCCGTTGACCTGCTGCCCGTCGAGCGTGATCGTGCCGGCGAGCGTCGGGCGCAGCCCCATGATCGCCTCGATCAGCTCGGTCTGGCCGTTGCCCTGCACGCCCGCCACGCCGAGCACCTCGCCCGCGCGTACGGTCAGGTCGACCCCGTCGACCGCCCGGATCTGCCGGTCGTCGTCAACGACCAGGCCGGCGACCTCCAGGATCGGCTTGCCGGGGGTGGCCGGCTCCTTCTCCACGGTGAGCCGGACGCTGCGGCCGACCATGAGCGCGGCCAGCTCGTCCCGGCTCGCCTCGGGCGAGGCGGTGCCGACGGTCTTCCCCCGCCGGATGACGGTGATCCGGTCGGCGATCGCCTTGACCTCGCCCAGCTTGTGCGTGATGAAGACGATCGACTTGCCGGCGGCCTTGAGCGACCGCATGACGGTGAGCAGTTCCTCGGTCTCCTGCGGGGTGAGCACCGCCGTCGGCTCGTCGAGGATGAGCAGGTCGACGTCGCGGGTGAGCGCCTTGACGATCTCCACCCGCTGCTGGATGCCGACCGGCAGGTCCTCGATCACCGCGTCCGGGTCGACCCGCAGGTTGTAGCGCTCCGAGACCTCGGCCACCTCGCGCCGGGCCCGCCGCCGGTCCAGGAAGCCGGCGATGCCGCCCCGGACCTGCTCGGCGCCGAGCATGATGTTCTCGGCGACGGTGAAGACCGGCACCAGCATGAAGTGCTGGTGCACCATGCCGATCCCCGCCGCGATCGCGTCGGACGGCCCCCGCAGCTTCAATGGCTCGCCGTCGACCAGGATCTCGCCCTCGTCGGGCTGGTAGAGCCCGTAGAGCACGTTCATCAGGGTCGACTTGCCCGCGCCGTTCTCGCCGAGCAGGGCGTGGATCTCTCCAGGCTCCACCGTCAGGTCGATGTGGTCGTTGGCGACCAGATCACCGAACCGCTTGGTGATGCCGCGCAGTTCGAGTCTCAGCGCAACCTCCTGGAGTGCGAAGCGATGGTGCAGCGTAGCTGCCGGGGGACCGCTCGCGGCGCGGGGCCGCCGTCGGGGGTGGAGCGGATCGGGCCCCCCCGCGGCGGGGGGGGTGCCCGCGACCGCGGGGGGGCCGGCAAGTCGGGGGGTTTCCCGGCCCGGGCCCACTGCGGGGGTGGGGCTCACC